>NZ_JBFRDK010000016.1:0-58764 GCF_052113545.1 Paenibacillus sp. TAF43_2 | reverse complement strand
GATTTACCTTTAATTATGATGAACGACAGAGAAATTAAGCAGCTTTTTCTTAATATTGCCCGTAACGGAATGGAAGCTATGGACAATAAGGGCTCATTACATATTAGTACTCGTAATAATGGGAATAAAATTGAGCTGCGGATTGCCGATCAGGGTATCGGTATACCTCCAGAGCAAATGCAGCATTTGTTCGAGCCTTTTTTCTCGACGAAGACGCAAGGAACGGGGCTTGGCCTGCCGTTATGCTTAAGCATCGCTGAGCGCCATAATGGCCGAATTGACGTAGAGTCGAAGGAAGGTGAAGGTACAGCGTTTATCGTTACTTTCACAGTGCCGGAGGAACGCGCGAGTTAATTGAAGGAGGATATTAGAGTGGAAATGGAAATACGTAAGTTGTTAGCAAACGAACAGCCACCAATGGAACTGCTCTTGTTAGCAGATCCTTCGATTAAGCTCGTAGAAGAATACATAAAACGCGGGGAATGTTTTGTAGGTGTGATAAGCAATCAAATCATTGCCGTATTTGTAATGCTGCCAACAAGGCCTGAGACTGTCGAGATCGTAAATGTAGCAGTGGCTGAGCCAAAGCAAGGTCAAGGGCTTGGAAAGCAAATGGTACTTTATGCGATCTCATATGCAAAGTATTTAGGCTACAAAACGATTGAAATTGGAACGGGCAATTCAGGAGTCAGCCAGCTTGCATTGTATCAGAAATGCGGCTTTCGAATGACGAGTATTGACCGAGACTTCTTTGTTAGACATTATCCCGAAGCGATCTATGAGAACGGAATACAGGTTGTTGATATGGTTCGTCTATCTCAGGATTTATAAGGAAAGCGCCAGCTGAGCATACTACCTCTGAAAGATAACCGGCATTTGCGGTTACATTTTATGACGAGAGGAGCGCTCACAATGACGCAGCATAATGAGGAAAAAGATCGTTCGGCTGAGCAAGCGAAGCAGGCAAAAAATAATACGGCTGCTGACAGCAAATCACCCGAATCAGCTGGTTTTGACAAAAAGCTTGATGGACCTAATCGTCCTTCAATTTAGCGCGGAGGTGTTCATATGCCAGATCATGAGCACAAGAATGAAGATGAAATGCTTAAAGATGATCCCGCTTTAGATCCTTTTGAAATCGAATTTCTACCTCAGTTTCGCGAAGGGCGAGGAAGCCGTGCGCCGTTTGTGAACTCACACGGCATCGTTATAGGCGATCATGAATATGAGTCTCCGGATTCACCATTGTCGCAGTGGAGCGAGGAAACAGATCCAGCTGTGATGGCTGGCGATGAATGGGTGCATCCGTTTAAGGATGTAGGTTTTTTAACCGCTGAAAATCGGGATATTTTTGAGGAGGGCCTTCAGCCGCAAGGAGGCATATTTACTCATCCTGACAAAAATGCGGCATTTGGTTTGGACAAGCCGAAAGACGCTCCAGTTTAAGCAAAAAAAGAACAGCCGGAGTGCGAGCGCTCCGGTTGCTTTATTTTGACTACGGAAGGTATAATAGTAGCTAAAATAAAGTAATTAAAGGAGTGTGTTTCGATGTCGATGTCATTCGAACGATACATGTTAGATATGGTGCAGCCTATGAGAGACGATCTTACTCGCATTGGTATTCAGGAGCTTCGCACACCTGAAGAAGTAGAAGAAAAATTGCCAAATGCAAAAGGAACGGCGCTTGTTGTTGTCAATTCCGTTTGCGGATGTGCAGCAGGCCAATGTCGTCCAGGGGTGGCTGATGCGCTTCAACACGATATTACTCCTGATCATTTATATACCGTATTTGCAGGACAAGATAAAGAAGCAACAGCAAAAGCTCGTGAGTTTTTCGMTCCATATCCGCCATCTTCCCCTTCAATCGCTTTGTTGAAGGATGGAGAGCTAGTACACTTTATCGAGCGCCACCAGATCGAAAATCGTTCCGCAGCGGATATTGCAGCCGATCTGACAGACGCATTCGATCGGTTTTGCCGCTAATTAGGAAGGTAACTATGAGCTTACAACAATCAATTATTCAAAGACTTGGCGTTAAGCCGCAAATCGATCCGGAGCAGGAAATTCGCAAACGGGTTGATTTCTTGAAGGAATACGTAACGAACTCGGGAACAACAGGTTTGCTTATTGCGATTAGCGGAGGAATTGACAGCGCGGTCGCAGCGGGTCTTTGCAAGCGGGCAACAGATGAGCTTAGCGCTGAAACAGGACGCGAGTATATGACGCTTGGCGTATTTCAGCCTTATGGCGAGCAATCCGATATTGCGGATAGTTATGCAGTAGCGGAAGCGTTCCAGCTTAAGCACCGCGTTGAGACGAATATTGAAGAAGCTGTGGATGAAATCGCGATTGAAGTGGAGCATAGCTTTAAGTCATTAGGCATTCCGCGTCATTTGAGCCGCGGCGGCAAAGGCAACGTGAAAGCAAGAACGCGGATGGTTATGCAATACGCGCTTGCATTCGACCTTAATCTGTTAGTCGTTGGTACAGATCATGCATCTGAAGCGATTACAGGCTTTTACACGAAATGGGGCGACGGAGCGGTTGATGTTACTCCGCTTAGTACGCTTAACAAACGGCAGGTTCGTGAGCTGGCCTCCCATATCGGCGTACCGCAAAGCGTGCTCGACAAAGCTCCAACGGCAGGCCTATGGGACGGACAAACCGACGAGGGCGAGCTAGGCATCACTTACGGTGATAACAGCGACTATCTCGAAGGCAAGTCCATTAGCGACGAGGCTCGCGAGAAGCTTGAAAAGCAATATTTGAAAACCGAGCATAAGCGCTCCCCGATTCCGGGTATTTAATGAGCTGCCTTAAGCTTCGAGCAATACAAAGACTGTCCCTTGAACCGAGAAATCGGCAGGGGACAGTCTTTTTTTATTGCAGTGGACTAGCATTTGAATAGCTAAGCGGACGCCAATGATGGAGGAGAAACGGATGGGAGATAGAATATAGTAGTTGTGAAAGGAGCTGAATGCCATGAATAATACGAAGTTAATCCTTGTTGAAGGATTGCCCGGATCTGGGAAAACGAGTACGGCACGTTTTGTGAAACAGCTATTAGATGAACAGAATATTGCCAATCGCTTGTTTTTGGAGGGGGATTTGGAGCACCCAGCCGATTATGATTCCGCGGCTTATTTTACAGAAGAACAATATAAGCAAATACTGCAAAAATATACGGAGCAACAGCAGTTAATCATTAAGCATTCCGAAGCTAAGGCGGACGGATATATCGTATATTACGGGAAGCTGCTAAAGGAAACAGATTCGATTAATAGTGAATATTTCGGGGATTATGATGTATATAACCTCCCTTTGGAGAAGCATCAGCAGCTCATTTTTGAAAAGTGGAGCGATTTTTCGAGACAGGCTATTAACGGGGATGAAGTGTACATATTGGAATGCTGTTTTTTGCAAAATCCGTTAACCGTCATGCTTGTACGAGACAATTGTTCCGAGGTTGAAATAACGACCTTCATTCATGAACTGAACCGCTTGATTAAGCAGCTAAATCCGGTGTTGCTCTATTTGTATCAGGATGACTTTAGACATGCATTCCCTGCTATAATTGCTGAACGGCCAACAGAATGGCTAAACTTTATTACTTGGTATTACACGGAGCAGGGCTACGGCAAAAGTAAAGAGCTCAAGGGAACTCAAGGTCTTCTCGAGGTGCTTGAGCTGCGAAAGACTTATGAATTAGCGATATTAAACGAATTGCCGATCGATAAAATGCTGTTTAATAAAAGCAGATTGGACTGGGACAAGATCCACAGCCAAATCCAAATCAATCTGCAAAATCGTTTAAGCAGGTGATGATCAAATGAAACCGAGAATACGATACGCGATTGCGGTTGTTATAACGATGGTGCTTGGCTACAGCTCAAGGAGCTTTGCAGATTCGCTGCCTGGGTTTGTTGCAGAGCATTTTGGCGATGCGCTTTGGGCATGCATGATTTATTATGGCTTCCGCACTATAGGGGTGCACAAAAACTTGTTTTGGGCTGCTGGCGCTAGCCTCATCTTTTGTTTTGGCATCGAGTTTAGTCAGCTCTACCAGGCAGATTGGATCAATGAGATTCGCAGGACGTTTATTGGCTCTTTAGTGCTCGGGAGCGGTTTTTTGACCGTGGATTTGATCAGGTACAGCGTAGGGATTATATTTGCCATACTTGTTGATAGGTATATTATTTTTAAAAAATAAGAAGACCCTTCCACCGAAACGCGGCGGAAGGGTTTTTGATTTATGATTCAACTTGACGTACAACTGTCCAGCTCTGGGCAGCAGGCTTTAGCACAAATTTAAATAGATGTTCTCCAGATTTCTCAATAGCAACCATAATACCATCTAGAACAGGTACGATATGATGAATTTCTCCACCCGGTACAAGTTCGGCTGCCAGCGGCGTCAAGATGGGAATGAGAGCTTCCTCCAGCCAGCACCTTTCTTGATACCATTGTGGCGGTGGTAAATCAGAAGGATAACCATCAATTGGTGCTTCAAGCTCAAGAGCCATTTTTAAGGGATCGGTTGAAAGCTTACAGCCGGCACCTATCGCTGCTACGAATCGCAAGCACAGCTCAATGGTACGGAGAATCTCTTCATCATTCACTGAGCCATTTGCATAACGAATTTCCACCGTGCCTATATCAAACCAAGCCGCGGTGTTTATTCCACATCGATGAGATTGCGGACGTCCTTTATGGAGAACGGCTTCATCGCTTGGATTAGCAATATAGCTCTCTCGCATGTCCGTAGTAACGGGCGGGCAGAACAGCAGTCGGTGCTTGCTCGTATTCAATAACGCTTGAATCGTTTGTTGATATTCCAGTGCGGCGTCTATAAGCGGGAGGACAGCATCTTCTCCCCACGGTTCGAGACCGATATGAACATGGAGTCCGCAGCTCCAATTGGCTGTTGCTCCTTGTTCCCTCAGCCTGCGTAACATGACCTGAATTTGCTCACGGTCTTCCCACGCAATCGGGGGCGGCTTAAGCTCACTGCCTGATTCCTTACCTTCTGCATCAATTTGCCGCTCATCCAAAGAAATAACCCAACCAGGCAGCAGCTCCAAGCTTTCTGGATTTCCGCCTACAAACTCAATTTCCACGCCGAAGCGCAGCTCTTTCCAATCAACGATTTTTGGCCACATTACCATCATCCTCTCCATTTATATAAGCTTCATCATGTAAAGAGAGGAGTCGAGGCGGACCACGAGATTAACGAGGGATTTTTTTTCTGAACATAAAATGTCCTCCTTATTCGAAATAATGATTGTAGTTTTGAACTAAAAAATAATGAAGAGGTATCTCTTATTATTCAAATTATATATGATTAGAAGAAAAAAGGTAAATTGAGGAGATTCGTATAATGAGCTTTACAGCTAAGCAAAAAGAAATTATTCATAAAATAGCAATTGCAGCCCATAACCAGCCGTTATTAAGCAGCGGTTTATGGTTCCACCACGATTTACGCGATAACTTTTATTATGCGTCCTATTTGTTTGCAGCTGCAGTTGATGAATCAAAGCAGCTGCCGTTTGAGAGAGAGGCTGCTAAACGAACTGCGGGATCTGTGCTCCTAGAGGTGCTCGCGCTGCAAGATCAGGATGTAGAAAGCGATACTTATGGGCATTGGCCGCTTAGACTAGAGGATGTACCGAAGGACTCCAAGCCAAATACGTTGCCCGTGGAGCTGATGGGGAGCTTGATGGCATTTTTTGCGAGACGCTATAGGACGTTTTTTGACGAACAGCTAATCCAAGAATTTGATACAGCCCTTATCCATATTTATCGAAGCGGCTTCTTCCATCATAAAAATGTATTTGGTCATCACGATGCAAAGTATACAGCTGCAAAGCTGATTTTTGGACAAATGTTTGCCGATGCTGATTTGCTGGAGGATGGTCGCAGCAATCTTCAGCTTACATTAGCCCATATTCGCAAGTATGGCATGTCCGAATACAACAGCTTGCCTTGGTTCTGGCATTGGGTGCAGGCATTCACTTGTGCTTGGTACGAAATAGAGGACTCAGCCATTAAACAAGAGCTCGCCGATATGCTTGATTTTCTCTGGAATGAGCGAGCTGCATTCTATTTGAAAGGCGCCTTTGTCGGCGCTCATTGCCGCGGTCAGAAGCATGACATTCCGCTTGATAGCAACGTTCTGCATGATTATGTGCAATTCGGTGATTTCGAGCTTCCAGAGCAAATGCCGCGGACGGAGTATGCAGGATTTTTATTTTACGAGGCTCCTGAAACAGCTCGTCGTACGGCGCTTAATCGCAGTAAGCCAACTGAGGTGAAAAAGGCGATTACGAAGCTAACGGATGAAGGAACAAGCATGCTTCACAGCTATGCCTACATTACATCGGATTTTGCAGCGGGCGGAATGTGGGAGCGCTTCTCGGAGTTTGACAATGAGCAGCATCGCTGGGATATTTCTTTGCCATTGGGACTGCAAAACGGCGTGAATCAACTTTACTTCTTCCATCCGGCAGAGGCGAATGCGGTTGAAGATTTACGGCATCAAACCGAGTTTACGGAAGTTCTCTATTACAAAAACACAATAATGGCTCTATATCCGATTCCTTCTGACAAAGACAATACGATTATCGGGTTATTGCCATGTATGGATTGGCTGCAAGAGCCGGGCATGCTTGTTGGTCAGACTGAGAATGTGTTTTTGGCGGTTTATGTCATGCAGCCTTATGATCTGGAACTTCGTTCGGATCGCTCTATCGTTACAAGCAAAGGCTCAGAAAACGGCGTAATTGTCGAAGTAATCAGCCATAACGATGCGTTGAAGAATGGCATAAGCAGCTATGAAGAATTTGTGGAACAGGCAAAAAACAATAGGCCAGCTTGGTCTGCTGAGGAAAGGCTTAGTGTGAAGTATGTGAGCCATGATAAGAGCGTACTTGAGCTAAATGTAGATGGAGAAGGCAGCAGTGAGAAATTAATCAATGGCCTTTCAGTTGATTTTAGTGAATATAGAATTTAAACGAGATGCGTATCGTTCCAGACGGAATGAAAGCTACACTTTCCATAATTGCATAGTCATGATTCACATATCGTTCACCACTATATAGCTCTAACGAGTCATGTGATGCAGCTCCCCCATTGATACAATTTGGACAGTGAATCCAAATCGATGGGGGTATTTTTATGAAGCTTAAGAAAAAAATCGCAGGTGTCGCACTGGCAGCTATGTTGACACTAGGAGCGGCGTCTCCAGTATTCGCGCATGACGGTTGGTCTCAGACGAGTGCACCAATCGTAGCGCCGGGTCAAGTTTCCTATGTTGAGCTTATGTATGGAAACCACTCCAACGAGCACAAGAGCTATCGGTTGGAAGGGCAGTGGGGCAGCACTTCAAAAGTATATGTGACTACGCCGGCAGGGCAGAAGTCAGATATTACAGGCACTCGTTTCTACACTGGAGAGCCGGCTACTGAAACAACGCCAGCGCTAAATAATTACTTTGTTGCGTCATTTAAATCAAATGTTCCAGGCGCGTATATTATATCAACCGAAGCAGACAGCGTGTACAAGGGTGCAGAGGCTGCAACTCGCACGCTGCGCAGTGCCAAATCATTTGTAGCGATTAGCGATATTCCTGTCATTGATCGGGTCAAGGCACTTACAGGTTTCTCTAAGGAAGTAAGCCCGGATAGAGCGGAGCTCATCCCTTTGTTCAATCCTGCTGCAGTTACACCGGGTGAAAAAGTGTCGATTGAGCTGCTTCTAAAGGGCAAACCGCTTACTAATACAGCCGTTGATATTATTCGTCGCAGCAATTCTGAAGCAGTGGAGCTGAAGACCGATGATAAGGGCGTGGTTTCATTTACGACGGGTGCTGCCGATTATTACTTAGTACGTGCGAAGCCAAGCACTACGGAAGCTAAGGAAGGCGAATACAGCGCAACAAATTACGAAGCTACAATGACTTTCACGGTTCAAAATAAATCAGTGAAGCTCCCAGGCAGCGCCGTGTCTGCTAAACCACATATTTACGTAAACGGAAACGTAGTAGCTGTAAGCAGCTTGACTGTTTCAAATGGTACGACGAAAGTAGATGCAGCGTTCATTAAGCAATACGTAGACGCAGCATATAAAGGCACAGGTGCAGTAACCCTTCGTTCCGCAGCTGAGGCAGCTGGTGCTTTTGTTGAATACTTCCCTGCCGTAGGCGGTAATCAAGCAGCTGTCGCCATTTACACAAAATAAGGATTGCAGATGAAAAAAATAAGATTGATATTTGCAATAGCAATAATATGGGCATGCCTGCCGAGCTTCGTCTCGGCGCATGCCTATATTGCGCAATCGACACCTTATGGGGATGCGGAGCTGGCGGAAGCTCCGCCCGCCATTCGAATAAAATTTACAGAGAAAATCGATACGAAGCTAAGTAATATTTCACTAAAAAGTAGTAGCGGCACTGACATTACTGGCAAGTTAAGCAGTGATGATGAGCTTACGCTAGTTTATACCATTCCTAAGCTGGATAAGGGCATTTATGAAGTAAGCTGGCAGGTGTTGTCGCTTGATTCTCATATAACAGACGGTTCCTTTAAATTTGCGGTAGGCGTGAAGCTTGAGGCTGTGAAACCGGATGATACGGTTTCACTGGACGGTGCTTCTGCTGGTAATACAGGGAGCAGCTCTGGAAATGAAGCAAAAGTGACTGACAAACCCGTAATTACAAAGAGTCCAGAGCCCACAATTAAACCTAAGCCTACAAAAAAGCCGGATATAACGCCTACGCCATCTGCATCACCCACTCCGACTGCTGAGTCTATAGAAGCCAGTGAAGGGACGGCCGCTACCCCGTCTCCCACGATTTCAAGCAGTGAAGAGGTGGAGGCAGCAGAGCCGGATACAAATACAAATACAAAAGATGTTGATGCGGATGCTGTGGAAGACGATAATGCTGCTCCGCAGATCGAACAAGATACCGCTAATGATCACAGCAGCCATAGCAATCACAGCGGCGACAGTGGCGCTGGAGAGGCCGAGCACGATCATGCGGGTGGCCAAGGCTTCATGGTGCTGATGCGCATACTCGATATTTTGACGGCTGTTATTCTCGCTGGAATACTGTTTTTCCGATATGTCATCTGGAGAGATGATGAATCAAAGGCACCCTTTGGTTTCTCCGTCCGAGCCGAGAGACTAGTGATGGGAGCCGCTGCGCTTATTTGGCTGGTTTCCGGATTGCTTCGCTTGTCGATGCTTGCAGACCAATTCGGCGGTGTATCCATCTATGCACTAGCTAATGGAACAATGATTGGAAAGATAGCGACATTAAGAGTTGGGCTTGCTTTAATCGCACTTCTTCTTGCATTTGCCCCTATTCGGGAGAGACGATGGGCGAATATGATTAAATGGATAACTGCAGCGGCATTGATAGTGAGCTTCCCGCTCACAGGCCATGCGAATGCTGCTTTAACCGATGTCGTATTTGGAATAGTGACCCATACAGTTCATATGTCTGCTGCCGCAATATGGTTTGGTGGCCTTGCGGGTTTGCTGTCAATAACTTTCCATAGAAATGCCGTGGAGCGCTTGAACCAAGCGGCTGTGCGTTTCGCAAAGTGGGCGCTGCCAAGCATGATCGTTATTTTGATTAGCGGAATATGGCTTTCGGCTGCTAGGCTCTCAGAATGGGGACAATTGTTCACTACAGCGTATGGCAATCTAATCCTCGCCAAAACCATTCTCATGCTGCTTGTCGTCGTCATTGCAGCACTTCATAAGCTCGTATTCATGCCGCAAATCGCGAAAGCGAGCGCCGCAAGAGGGTTGCTGTATGGCATCCGAATTGAGATGCTGCTTGCTGTTGCCCTATTCGTGCTGGCAGGCTGGTTGTCGACAACTTCTCCGCCGGAAGCACGCGTGGAGTCAAAGCTGGCTGAACCGATTTATTGGCATGTGATGGGTGAGCAGGCGCATATGAGTTTGCGTATTTCGGAGAATGATCAGACTGGGGATCAGGCTGTACGCCTTGATTTGTGGCTTCCTGAAGATCAGGGAACGCCTTTATCCGCGGAAGTAGCTGTTAAGATAGACTCGAATCAAGCGGAAGCGGAAAAGGARACCGAGCAAGGAAACAAAATTGTGATTCCGCTGGAATTGCAGCCGATGGGGGAAGAGATGTTTGAATTTCCAGGCTTTACGAAATATACGTATCGTTCATCAGGTGAGTTTATCGATGATCAGAAAAAAGGGTTAATTACGGTTGATGTAAAAGACGAGAAAGGAAACAACTTCCATTATGAGCGAGCGATAGGCGACTCGCTAACGGAATAGTTGTTACGGCAAAATAAGAGGGAAAGACATGTCCATGCTTGACTTCGCTTCATGCTTCTGCTAATCTCACCATCAGGGAAAAGGCGGGTGTTAGCATGATCATCGGCATCGGACATGATTTATCAGATATTGCAAGAATCGCGAAAATAGTGGATGGCCGCACAGGCAGAAGGTTTTTGGAGCGGGTGCTGTCTGCGGGCGAGCGAGAGCTGGCTACGGAGTACACAGGCGAGCGGCTTTATCAGTTTACGGCTGGACGTTTCGCTGCGAAGGAAGCGGTTGTGAAAGCTTTTGGCTGTGGAATAGGGAATATACTAGGATTCACAGACATCGAAATTTTGCGAGGAAGCTGCGGCAAACCCGAGTGCAACTTAACGGTGGCAGCTTGGAATCGCCTAGGCTTAAGCAGAGAGGCTGTTCGAATTCATGTTACGATTACGCATGAACGAAAGCTTGCATCAGCTTTTGCTGTTGCGGAACGGATATCGGAGTAACCTTTTGCCTATACTTGGAATGTAATATACCAAGTTAGCTAGTCGAGAGGGGATGCCGACAATGAAGGAGCAGCGGCTGCAAAAAACGAAGCGTCGGTTTAAAACCGGGCAATGGGTTGAATTCGACGGGGTGTATTCAGACGATTGGGGCGGAGATCTAGTGCTTGTGCAGGGTGATCTATTTCCGATGCATCCCCAAATGGGTGAAACGCATTGGACCTACGCTGGCCAAGCGGCACTTCATTTCATGAGTTCTCCAAAAATAAACGGCCATCATATCGGCTATTAAGCGATCATGAACAAGAAAAAAAGGATGCTTGAGCAGCATAATCTGCTCAGGCATCCTTTTTTTTCGCTAAGCCTTTGTTATTTTTTGCTTGCCAACCAATTAGAGAGCCCTGCAATTTCTTCAGCAGTCAGACGCTCTTTAAAAGCAGGCATCGAGCCTTCGCCCTCTTCAATCTGTTTCGTAATATCAGCAGCACTCATGCGCTCTCCAACTTTTTGGAGATTTGTTGCCGGGCCTACTCTGCCTTGAAGTCCGGTTCCGTGACAGCTGACGCAATTGGCCTTATAAACCGAAATAACTTCCTCCGGCCCAATAAGCGCGTTGGTTTTCTCAGGCGGGCTGTTCTCTTTGCTTCCACAGCCTGCCAGCAGTATCACAGCTATAAAGAATGTTATTGCAATAGAAAAACCTCGGTTCCGATTCATATATAGCAATCCTTTCTTTTATTCTTTATTATGGAAGATTCGGTCTTGTTTAGGATATTCATAAGACTTCCATATGAATTTGAATCGTTAGTTCGTATAATAGAGAAGATGTTAACCATTAGAGAGAAGATATAACTATTATATCTCAGTTTTACTTATAGGAGAATTCATGAAACCGACAATAGAAAGTATTTTGCAAAATCAGTTGAACAACATTCAAGCCGAGGTTATTATGACTGCCTATAACGAATTTGAACCGGGCTGGTTCGAGAAAAAAACCGAGCCGGATTTTTTCCGTTTCGGTTATACAGTCAAGGGAGAAGCCCGGCTTAACATACAAAATGACACTTATTTCGTACAGCCGGGTACGCTTTATTTTTTGCCAGCGGGTACAAAGCAATCTTTTGGTACAGAGGGAAATGAGAAGCTGGGGCTTTATTGGTGCCATTTCCGTTTGGAGCTTAGCGATTTTCAAGTTATTAATGCGCTGCAGCTTCCGCCATTTGTTTATGTGAAGGACAAAGAAATGATGAGTAGCCTTTTTACAAAAATGAATGATTATCAGCATTGTAAATCGATTACACGTGAGCTGCGGTTAAAGTCGGTGCTGCTGGAGCTGCTTGCTTATTATTTAGAAGAAAGCCATGTGCAGAGAACAACATTCCAGCAATCGGATTTTGAGGTAAAATGGAATGAAGTGCTCGCCTATATTGAAGCGAATTTGCATCAGAATATACAAATTGAGGAGCTAGCTAAGTTTGCTTTTCTTCATCCAAACTATTTCATTACTTCCTTTAAAAACATCATGGGCTGTTCGCCGATCCAATATGTGACAAATCGCCGCATCGCGATCGCGAAGCAGCTGCTTATGGAAACGGAGCTTCCTGTAGCCGTTGTTGCGAAGCAGGTTGGCATGCAAAATCATTATTTATCTCGGCTGTTCAAAAGATATACAGGCATCACGCCGGTTCAGTATAGACGGATTGGAAAAAATACCGGAAACAATCGAAAGACGCTTACAACAAGAATGAACGAGGAGAAAAGCTAATGGGAGAAATAGATGTAAAGACGTATTTTAGCACAGAGCTGCTAAATTGGTATCGGCTTATCAAACGCGATTTGCCATGGAGGATTAATAAAGATCCTTACCGGGTATGGGTATCTGAAATTATGCTGCAGCAGACGAGGGTAGACACTGTCATTCCATATTACAACCAATTTATGAGTAAATTCCCCACAGTGCGAGCGCTTGCTGAAGCTCCTGAGGAGGAAGTGCTCAAAAGCTGGGAGGGGCTGGGCTACTACTCGCGTGCCCGCAATTTGCAAGCCGGTGCCAAAGAGGTCGCTCAGCGTTATGGGGGAATCGTCCCAGATGATAAAGCGTCCGTTGCTGGATTGAAGGGCGTTGGCCCTTATACTAGCGGAGCTATTATGAGCATCGCATTTAATCGTCCAGAGCCGGCAGTTGATGGTAATGTGATGCGTGTGCTCTCGCGATATTTTTGCTTGGAGGATGATATCGCAAAAGCTTCGACGCGAGTAGGCATTGAGAAGCTGGCTGCTTCGCTTATTCCAGAAGGCGCCGCTGGTGACTTCAATCAAGCGCTGATGGAGCTGGGTGCTCTCGTGTGTACGCCGAAATCGCCAAGCTGTTTGCCTTGCCCTGTAATGGAGCATTGCGAGGCGAGACTAGCAGGCAGAGAGATGGAATTGCCGATCAAGACGAAGGCGAAGCCTCCTCGTCCAGAGTTTAGGGCGGCAGCAATCGTTGTTGGCAGCGGGGAAAATGCCGGCAAAGTGCTCGTAAGGCAGCGTCCAGCTACAGGCCTTCTAGCCCAAATGTGGGAGCTTCCCCATTTGCTGCTGCCGCCGGATAAGGTGAACTGGCTGGATGAAGCAGCGCCGAAGGAGCAGGGCGAGCTCGCCGAGATGATCAGCCGTATGCTTGATGAGGACACAGGACTTCTTATTCGTCCGCGCAGCTGGTTTACAGATGCTGATCATATTTTTAGTCATATTCATTGGAAAATGCGTTTTTATTTAGCCGATTTGGGTGAAACGTCTTATTCAGCTATAGACGCACACATCGCAGCTGCATCGGGCAGCGCAGCTATTGCTGCGGAGGCAGCGTCCTCTTATGAAGTGAATAAAAAGGCAGCAGCTATAGATGTTTCTACTGAGGAACATAATGAGCAGCCGGGCACTTACCGATGGATTTCAAAGGAAGATATGGACACGCTTCCGTTTCCGAATTTATTTTTGCGCATTTTAAAGCAATTTTGGGAATAAATGATTATAGAGTCGGAGGAGAAGCAAATGAGCAATATGCTGGAGCTGCTCTTGCAGCACAAAATCGTAGCCATTTTAAGAGGAATTGAAGATCGGCATGCAGATGACACAGCGCAGGCTTTAATAGATGGCGGCATTCATATGATGGAAATTACGATGAACACGGACGGAGCAGCGGCTATGATAGAGCGTTGGCGTTCGAAGTTTGATGGAAAAGCTGCAGTAGGTGCCGGCACAGTAACGGATGTAGACCTTGCTAAGGAGGCTGTGGCGGCAGGCGCCCAATATCTCATATCGCCTAATCTAGATGAGGAAGTTATAGCATATGGCCGCGAGCGCGGCCTCTCCGTATGGCCCGGTGTTATGACACCGACTGAAATTGTGAAAGCTTGGAAGGCAGGAGCGGATGCTGTGAAAATTTTTCCAATGGGCACGCTCGGCATAGGTTACTTGCAGGAAATTCGCGGACCATTAAACGATATTCCAATGATTGCTACTGGCGGAGTTGATTTACATAATATTGCAGATTATTTTAAAGCAGGAGCAAATGCTGTCGGAATGGGCAGCAAGCTCGTTAATTTGGAATGGGTTCGCGAAGAGAAATTCGCTCAAGTAACGGAGCGAGCACGGCAATTCGTAGATATCGTAAGCAAGCTATAGAGCAAGGAGGTTATCTCATGGACGTTGTCTTATGGATCGTTATCATCTTCTTTATTATTGTTTTGCTGCTTGCTGCGCTAATCTGGCAAATGGGCGCGCGCAGCCAGAAGCCTCGAAAGATTATGAATGCGGAGACTCCTCTTGTCGACACGCAGTGGCAATCCTTAACGTTCACTAATCATGGCTCTAAGCTGGAAGGCTGGCTGCTTCAGCCTGCTTCCAACGACTTGTTAAAGGACGGACTTGCGCCTCTTATTATTTTAGCGCATGGCTGGGGATCGAATCGGACGAGAGTGCTTAGGTATACGCGTCCGATTTATGAAGCAGGGTTCGCTATATTGATGTATGATGCACGCAGCCACGGCAACAGCGATTCGATTTCTGCGCCTTCCGCGCTCATGTTTCGGGATGATGTGCTCGCTGCTCTTGAAACAGCCAAAAGTTTGCCAGGTATTGATCCAGATCGAATTGCCATACTAGGTCATTCCCTTGGCGGATTTGGAGCGCTGCTTGCCCTTGATCAAGGCATGAAGGTGAGAGCGGTCGTAACGGATTCAATGCCCGTCCATTTCGATACGATGATGAAATCGGAATTGCGACGCAAAAAACTGCCGCTATTCCCGCTAGCCTATCTGATTCCGATGATATGGCTTATTCGTTCACGCATATCGTGGTCGCAGTTTAAAGAGGCCAGCATTCCTGCTGTAATAGCAAAACATGCCGGCAGCTCCGACATTGGCCGAACACCGATTATGATGATTCATTCGAATGGTGATGAGTTTATTAGTGCGGAGGATCTGAAGCAGCTGAAAGAGCAATTGCCAGATCATCTGATTCAAACATTGTTCGTATCGACCAAAGGACATAGCACTTCCGAGCAAGATTCTAGCTTCTGGGAGAAGGTTATCCCTTTTTTGCTGGAATCCATGGAGTATGCTTCTATCAAAAAGGAAGCCCGCGGCACGAGGCGGCAGGCTTCAAGAGAGAATATATAATAAAGGGGGGTCATGAATTTATTATATAAGCATAAGATGAAACCAAGATGAGAGAAATATTACAGTTTGATTACAAGGCTGCTAGCTTATAAACGGGCATCCCTTCTAGTTGAAAATATAAATGTGAAGAAGTTTCCGATAAATGGTTGCTTTCTTTCACTTATTGTTAAGGAGGTTCGAATGCGTAGAGTAGCTTCTAAATTGTTGGTGGTTGTCGTTATCGTAGTAGCTGCATTTTGTCTTGACCTCAAGCTGGATTTATTTCCGGCGGCAGCAGAGTCGGAGGAGGTGGCCGCCTTGGATGAAACGAATAAGATGGAGCGCATGGAGCTCGAGCTTGCTAAACATTTCAAAGCCAGGTCCGAGCGGTTTTCAGTGACATACACGGGGGACAAGCAGGAACTATCGAAGAAAATGACAGAGGTCATTCGTGCTGCTTTAAAGCATGATGATTATTCAGCCTACATTCTTGAATCCTACATCTACACCATTCGCAGCTGGGGAAATAAATCGACGATTGCTCTGGAAGCCAGATACCGCGAGACACTGGAACAAACGGCAGTTGTAGATCGCACCGTTGCAAAGGCGCTCCAATCTATAATAGAGCCGGGAATGAATGAGCATGAGAAAATAAAAGCTATTCACGACTGGGTCGTTAGCCATGTGGAGTATGATAAAACATTGAAGCATTACACTGCTTATGATGCGGTGACACTCGGAGAAACCGTGTGTCAAGGATACTCATTGCTAGGCTATAAAATGCTTAAGCAAGCAGGACTGACGGTTTTAATCGCAGAGGGTACTGTGAATACGGGCGAGCATGCATGGAATATGGTGCAGGTAGACGGTGTTTGGTACCATTTGGATCTAACCTGGGATGATCCGGTCGCAGCAGCATCAGCAGGAAGCCAAATCACGGCACAAAAAGTTTCGCCAAGCGAGAGTACGATTCGTTATAACTATTATTTGAGAACGGATGAGGAACTGCGCGTTGATCACCAGTGGACTAGAACTTATCCTGCTGCAAACGTCTCCTATGCGGATACGATTCGTGAGCTGGAGAAGCAAGGGGGACAGGCGGAGCGCAGCCGCTTCAGCAGGCTGAAGATCGCACTTGGCTTGCACTGGCTTGAACCGGAATATACGGTATCAAGCTCAGCGCAGCTGAATCAAGTTATACAATCGGCGCTTGATTCCAAGGCAGGGAGCTTATCATTCCGATATGAGCAAGGCGATCAATTCGCAGCAGCTTTAAAGGCTGCCTTCAAACGTATAAACGTTGCAGTTGGTTATCGGGCAAGCTATGAGCCTTATGCTGGCGATCAATCACTTCTTGTTAATCTTCAGCTGGAATATGCGAAATAATAGGATGAGGTGCAGAGGGCTGCACCTCATTTTGTTCAAATAGGAAAGGGGGTGCATCTCTGCACCCCCTTTCCTATTTGAGTAAATCAATTATTGCTCATTTTTTCTCGCAGCGGTCATTTGCTGCCATACAGAGCCGGCTGCTTCTTCACCGCGTTCAATCCGTTCAAGCGCCATTTTGGCTTGAAGCTGAATTTCAAATTCATTATCATTAGCAGCTTGACGCAGCGCATCGATCGCAGATTCATCGCCTGCTTCATAGAGGAAGCGTGCCGCGCGCCAGCGGACAAGCTTGTTTTTGTCACGGAGTGATTCAATCATCGGTCCAACCGCAGCGGGATCACCAAGATCAGACAGCGTGTCGCCAGCCATCCTTCTAACGGAAGTTGAGGAATCACGCAGCGCCATAAACAAATACGGCAGCGCTTCAGGCGCTCGCAGATCGCCAAGATAGATAACGGCAAGACGACGAATCGATGTGTTCTCATCCTGTATCGCTTGTGCAAGCAAAGGCAAACCTTCTATAGCGGAAACATATCGCTCCAATGCTGCGTAACGAACCTGCCAATCCGATGAGGCGAACTGCTCTTGCGCTTGTTCAAAAGTTAGCGGAGCTGGCCTTACGACAGCTGGAGCTTCGCCTTCAGCACCAGCATTCCCTTGCTCAATAGCTGCTTGCACAAGAGTATCCAATCTCTCACTCGAATAGGAAGCTTCCAGCTCGCGTACAATTTCAGCTGCAATCTCCTCGGGTTCTCCGTATCGAACGCCAAACTCTTCCAGCTTGCGCTCGCGAATCATGCCTGAGCCAGCGGCAAGGTTAACCGCCTCGCCAAACTGTGGCGGAAGCGCTGAACGTGCCTCGATGTCTCCCATTCTTACGCGCACCTGCATCGGAATGCCGCGATACATTTGAACGAGCACCTGCGCTTCGCCAAAGCTAGTTGAAGGCCCACTCCCGCTGCCCTCGCCGTTGTCGCCATCAGCAACCTTCTGCAGCAATTGTCCTGCTTCAGCGAGTATAGCTGCCCAATCTGCTCCAGGCTTGCGGTCAAGCGCAATAAAGTCAGCTGTACGGAATAAGCTTTTCACTCCGTTTATTTGCAAAAGCTGCTGAAGCAGCTCAGGAGCGTCGCTTGCTTCACTCGCTTTGTAGGTGAGTCTGCGTCCGCGAGGGAGCATCTCATCGACGTTCAGCTTCATGGAATTGGGACTCGGCGTTGGTTCTATTGAAATTAGTTTCATAAGGAAACCTCCTGGGCTAATTGATATTTAGACGCTCATCTGCTTCATTTATGTAACAAATGCTGCGTCGAAAGCGTAATCTTATGTGTAAATGCTTTATAACCAAGTGTAACTGATTTTATGTTAGGATGCGAACGATGAAACGAGAGATTGTCTCTAATTCACATTTCTGGATAGACTGTCATACGAGTGCGTGGATGATTTCGCATAAATAACATATTTGCATTGAGTACCGCTGGCTTGGTATCTTAATAAAACAAGAAATGAATGCGAAGGAGGGATGGACGGTTGAAGTTAAAACGATTTGCTAATATAGATCCTATCGAGCAGCACACTTCAATGAAGCAGTTCAAAAGATGGCGTCAGGAACGCATTCGCAAGCTGAGAATGAAAGATTATTCATTCACCGTTCCGACTGTTGAACCTGACATCGCATACTTGGAGAATAACCGAAAATGGCCTTCTATTACTTGGGTAGGGCATTCTACTTTTTTTATTCAGTTCGGCGGATTGAACATTATTACAGACCCTGTGTGGTCGACTCAAATGGCATTTCAAAAAAGACTTTCAGCGCCAGGTATCAAGGTAGCGGACGTTCCGCCTATTGATATCGTGCTTATATCGCATTCCCATTATGATCATTTAAATATAAATTCGCTGCGCAGGCTGGTTGGCGCTAGACAATTGCTTGTGCCTGCAGGACTTGGTGCCAAGCTTCGCAAGAAGGGCTTTCTTAGAATTAAGGAGCTGCACTGGTGGGAATCCGTTATGTATAATGGCGTGAAATTCACATTTGTGCCTTCACAGCATTCGACTCGCCGCAATCCATGGGATACGAATAGCTCGCATTGGGGAGGCTTTGTCATTGAGCGTCCAGCATCACGCAGCGAGAAGCTTGTAAGCCATGTTCGTGATACTTTTGAGGCCGGTGACGGAATGGAATCAGCTGCAGAGTCGCGAGCGCAAATCGCAAGCGCGTCCGAGCCGGCAGCTGCTCGGAGTTGTCCGTTTTTTAGCGGTGCAGCTTCCGTTGAGCGGCCAGTCATATCTGATTTTCCGACTATTTATTTCGCTGGGGACAGCGGTTATTTTCAAGGCTTCAAGGAGATCGGCCGCCGCTTCCCGGTTGATGTAGCGCTATTGCCGATTGGAGCTTATGAGCCGGAATGGTTCATGGCGCCGCAGCATATTACGCCGGAGCAAGCGCTCCAAGCCTTCGAGGATTTGGATGCCAAGTGGTTTATTCCTATGCACTATGGTGCGTTTAAGCTTGCGGATGATACGCCTCGTGAAGCGCTCGATCGCTTGGAGGCTGAACGCAGAAAACGATGTATTTCTGACGAGCGAATTCTAGTTCTGCCGCATGGCGAGACATGGCGTATGTCCGGGAAATAACAAACGAGGACAAAGGTTTGCCAAATTCGAGCAATGACGACGGTAAACGAAACCGTTATACTTGCTAAGTATAAGTATGCATAGTGGAATAATTTTAGGGAGCTTAGGTTTGCATGCGTAAATCTAAGCTCATCTTACGAAGCAAGGTACCTATAAGGAGGAGCAAGGAATGATTCATGCAAACATTCGTCTAGGCGTTATCGGTGCAGGTGCAATCGGTAGTATACATATGCAGACATTCAATAAAGTCGAAGGCATCGATGTTGTTGCTGTAACGGACGCTTACCTTCCGCTTGCTGAGCAGCGTGCTGCTGAGTACGGTATTGAAACGGTTCATCCAAGTCCGCAATCGCTGCTTGAAGACTCATCGATCGATGCAGTTGTTATTGGTGTGCCTAACCAATTTCATGCCGAGCTTGCTATTGAAGCACTGAAGCAAGGCAAGCATGTTCTGCTGGAGAAACCGATGGCCATTGATTCCGAAGCAGCGCGGCTAATCGTAGAGGAAGCTGAGAAATCAGGTAAAATACTAATGATGTCGCATCAAATGCGCTGGACTGGACTGAGCCGCGCACTTAAGCAGCGAATTGATAACGGCGATGTAGGCCACATCTATAACGCAAAGGCAGGCTGGTTCCGCAAAAAGGGCATTCCCGGCTGGGGCTCATGGTTCACTCGCAAAGACCAAGCAGGCGGCGGCCCGCTAATTGACATCGGAGTTCATATGCTAGATCTTTCGCTTTATCTCATGGGCAATCCGAAGCCTGTTTCCGTATACGGCTCGACTTATGCAGAATTTGGTCCTAACCGTCTTGGTACAGGTACATGGGGTACGCCAAATTGGGACGGGTACTATGACGTTGAGGATCTAGCCTCGGCGCTTATTAAACTTGATAATGGAGCGACCTTGTCGCTTGAGGTTAGCTGGGCTGCACATTCAGCCTTCCTGCCGGAAGATCCATTTATTCATTTGATGGGAACAGAAGGTGGCGTAGCGATTATTGGCAATAACGGCAAGTATGTTACGCATGAGAACAATGAAGTCGTTGAAAGCGACATCACTCCGCTAGAGGGGGAAGAGGATCGGATTCTAATGAGCCGCCATTTTGTCGATTGCATTCGCGAAGGCAGGCAGCCGATTACGTCTGCACTTTCGGGTTACACAAATAACCGTATTCTTGACGCAATATATGAATCTTCCCGCACGGGCAATGAAGTTAAGCTGAAGTGGGATTAATCTTTTAAAAAAAAAGACATCACTGCTTCATAGCTTATTGCTAAAAACCTTCCCTAATGCGACAACTGTATCAAAGTCGCATGGAGGAAGGTTTTTTTATCGTGAGATCTATGAATTAAAAGTAATCCTCGTTGCTGGATTGTCTATCCAAATGCTAAGGCAAAGGCAAAAGAAGGTTCGGTTTCCTTGCATACTGTGGTATAATAGATCAA
Source organism: Paenibacillus sp. TAF43_2 (assembly GCF_052113545.1). Lineage (NCBI taxonomy): Bacteria > Bacillati > Bacillota > Bacilli > Caryophanales > Paenibacillaceae > Paenibacillus > Paenibacillus sp. TAF43_2. Next base: position 37,841 of record NZ_JBFRDK010000016.1, on the reverse strand, counting down.
GATAAAGTGATTTTGTAGTGAAGGACGGGATTAAACGAATGATTAGTACAAGTGGCATAACGCTCCGTTACGGGAAGCGGGCGCTTTTTGAAGATGTTAGCATTAAGTTCACGCCAGGCAACTGTTATGGCTTGATCGGCGCTAACGGCGCGGGCAAATCGACCTTTTTGAAAATATTATCCGGTGAAGTTGAGCAATCGCACGGAGAAGTGCATATAACGCCGGGTGAACGGCTAGCCGTTCTAAAGCAGAACCATTATGAATACGACGAGTCCGTTGTACTTGAGACGGTAATGATGGGTCACAAGCGTCTTTATGAGGTAATGAAGGAGAAGGACGCTTTGTATGCAAAAGCAGACTTCACTGATGAAGACGGCATGCGTGCAGGTGAGCTTGAAGCTGACTTCGCAGACATGAACGGCTGGGAAGCTGAGTCTGAAGCAGCAGAGATGCTAAATGGACTCGGCATTACTCCTGACCTGCATGATAAGAAAATGGCTGAGCTAAGCGGCAATGAGAAAGTCCGCGTATTGCTGGCTCAAGCATTGTTTGGCACACCGAACATTCTATTGCTCGATGAGCCTACCAACCACTTGGACATTGAGTCCATTCGCTGGTTGGAAGATTTCCTTGCCGATTACCAAGGAACTGTTGTCGTAGTCAGCCATGACAGGCACTTCCTGAATACGGTATGTACACATATTGCGGATATCGACTTTGGCAAAATCCAAATGTATGTCGGCAACTATGACTTCTGGTACGAATCCAGCCAACTTGCATTGCAGTTGATGCGCGGTGAGAACAAGAAGAAGGAAGACAAGATCAAGGAATTGCAGGCGTTTATTCAACGCTTTAGTGCGAACAAATCGAAAGCGAAACAAGCAACTTCGAGACAGAAGCTTCTTGAGAAAATTTCGCTTGATGATATTCGTCCATCAAACCGTAAATATCCGTTTATCCTCTTCAAAGGTGAGCGTGAAGCGGGCAAGCAGCTCTTGCTTGTTGATGGCTTGACCAAAACGATCGACGGCGAGAAAGTGATCGACAATCTGACGATCGCTCTTAATAAAGGCGATAAAGTTGCATTTGTTGGACCGAACAGCTTGCCTAAGACTTTGCTTTTCCAAATGCTTGTTGGTGAAGTTGAAGCGGATGCTGGCAGCTACTCGTGGGGTGTAACAACATCGCAGGCTTATTTCCCGAAAGACAACTCGCCATATTTTGATGGCGTTGATTTGAACCTTGTGGAATGGCTTCGTCAATATTCGAAAGACCCGGATGAAACCTTTATTCGCGGCTTCCTTGGCCGTATGCTCTTCTCGGGCGATGATGCAATGAAGAAAGCAAGCGTGTTGTCTGGAGGCGAGAAAGTTCGCTGCATGCTCTCCAAGATGATGCTTGAGGGCGCGAACGTATTTATTTTGGATGAGCCAACGAATCACTTGGATCTTGAATCCATTACGGCTCTGAATAATGGTCTGACAGATACGGATTGTACGATTTTGTTCACTTCGCATGACCATCAGTTCGTACAAACGATCGCTAACCGCATCGTTGAAATTACGCCGAACGGTGTAATCGACCGGATGATGACTTATGACGAATACCTTGAAAGTGCTGAGGTTAAAGCGCTTCGTGAACGTATGTACGCTGTTTAATTTTCTATAGAGCGTCAATCAGTGAGGATAGTCTCGCTGATTGACGCTTTTTTTGTCTATATGGAGAACCAAATAAAATTCTAGAGTTCTAAATGTCATTTCATTTGCTCACAATATACAGATATGAAGCCTCAATGGCTACGTTATTATTTTCATTAGTTGAAAATACCGTTAAGCTCGGGAGCAGCAGCCTTATCTAAAGTTGTGCAACTATTGGCATAAAATAAGATGGACAAACTTGAAAATTTTTTGGTTGATTTATGCGTAAAAGGGAGTTATACTACGTTTGAAAAGGTTTTCAGAAAAGCTTTTCAGTAAGCACTTTCATAAATGTGAAACATGACTCATTATAATAAAATTCAAACTAGCGCATGTTACATCATTCTTACTCATCAAGAAAGGCGTGCCATTATGAAATCGACTATACGCGATGTAGCAAAATACGCTAATGTGTCCATAAGCACCGTATCCCGGGTCATGAATGCGCCGGAAACCGTAGTGGAAGAGAAACGTATCAAGGTGCTTGAAGCTATTGAGGCGCTTCAATACCAGCCGAATGGATTTGCCAGAGGGTTGATATACAAAAAATCAGACACGCTTGGCGTTATGATTCCGGATATAGAAAATCCGTATTATGCCGGCTTAATACGCGGAATGCAGGATGCGGCTGTTATGCTCAACCATAGTCTGATGATCTGTAATACAGACCGCGACAAGCAGCGGACGATCTCTTATGTGCAAAGCTTTTTTGAGAAGCAGGTAGATGGCATCATATTTACGAGTGATTCATTGCATGAAGAATATTACGAGGAGATGCAGCGCTATCGTCTGCCATTCGTTCTAGCTTCTACCAATGCTCCGGAGTATGATATTCCGTCTGTTGATATTGATGATGAGCAGGGTGCGTATGATGCGGTCAAACATTTAATTGAAGCAGGGCATCGCCGCATAGGTATGATTGGTTTTCCTTTAGGAATCACAATCTCCGGTGAGCCGCGATATACGGGCTTTAAGAAGGCGCTTCAGGAATATGACCTCTCAGAGAACGAGAATTGCATTGAATTTGCTATACATCGATTTGAGCATGCTTATGATGCAGCTGAACGACTGTTCACTCGTTGTCCCGATTTAACGGCTGTTTTTGCAGCTTCGGATGAATTCGCGATGGGTGCGATTTCATATTTGCGCGACAATGGCAAACCCGTACCTGAGCAAATGTCCGTCGTAGGTTTTGACAATATCCGAATGGCTCAGATGTTTATTCCTAAGCTAACGACGATAGACCAGCCAACCTATGATATTGGGTATCGATCCGTTGAGAAGCTGCATGAGCTGATTACAACTGGGAAAGTTGAAGTGCTCAGAGAGAAGCTTCCACATCATTTAATTGTGCGGGAGTCAACCAAGTCCTATTTATCATAATCGGGATATGACAATACTTAGCTTGCAAATATGAATAGCGAAACGGCTGTGCCTTTAAATTTCGGCTTTTGTCGTTCGCTTTGACTCATCTCTGAAAAGCTTTTCATATCAATGGAAGCGTTATCTATTTAAAAGATTTTGTTTTCGATAACTATTGAGCATAAAAACAACCTACATTGGCACTTTAAAGGAGGTGAGGCAACAACTTGTTATCTGACTGTTAATTTAACGTTTCAAAAGGGCCGAGTAAGTGTAATTTAATTACTGATTACTTAAACATGAAAGGATGAGGTCTATGTACACGAGAAAAACAAAAAAAGCATCGACTGTCTTTATTCTAACGCTAGCGCTTGTGATGACGATTACGGCTTGCGGAGGAAAAAATAATAATACAACGAACCAGCCAACAGAGAAGCCAGCAGAGGGCGGAACGAATGCAGGAGCTGGGGCGGGCGACAGCGCGTTGGCTAAAGCATTAAACGGCGATTTTAAAGGTAAAAAGGTTACGATGTTCGGTCCGTTTACGGATGCGGATGAAGTGAAATTTAACGAAAGCATTAAAGCGTTCGAAGATAAGACTGGAATCGACATCGCGTATGAAGGCTCAAAAGAGTTTGAAGCAACCATTTCGGTACGTGTAAACGGGGGTAACGCTCCTGATATTGCGGATTTCCCGCAACCGGGTTTGCTGAAGGGCTTTGTGAACTCTGGTAAGGTAATTGACGTAAAATCATTCCTTAGCGATGAGTATTTGAAAAAACAATACAACCAAAGCTGGCTCGACATGGCTACGATGAAAGGTACTAGCGGAGACGTAATGTCTGGCGTCTGGGCACGCAGCAGCGTAAAGAGCTTAGTATGGTACAACAAAAAAGCTTTTGCTGAAGCAGGTTATACCGTTCCAAAAACATGGACAGAGCTTATGGCGCTGACTGATCAAATCGCGAAAGACGGCGATCCAGCTTGGAGCATCGGCATCGAGAGCGGTACAGCGACTGGCTGGCCGGCTACAGACTGGATGGAGGATATTATGCTCCGTACAACTACGCCTGAAAATTATGACAAATGGGTATCGGGTGAGCTTCCATTCACAGATCCTGTAGTCAAAAATGCAGCAGAAAAAATGGCTGAAATCTGGTTCAACGAGGACTATGTATACGGTGGAAAAAAATCGATCGCTACAACATCGTTTGGTGATGCAGTTAAGCCGTTGTTCGATAATCCGCCAAAAGCATGGCTTCACCGTCAAGCTGGCTTTATTACAAGCTTCTTCCCAGAAGGCTTGACAGCTGATGATTACGATTGGTTCCCACTTCCAGCCATTGATGAGAAATATGGTCAACCAGCTCTAATCTCAGGAGATATTTATGCTATGTTCAATGATCGTCCAGAGGTTCGCGCTGTAATGGAATTCTTCACAACGGGCGAGTCGCTCAAAGCTTGGATTCAAACAGGCGGCGTAACAGCTCCTATGAATGATGCTGATCCATCATGGTACCCGAACGATCAAGAACGCAGAATGGCAGAATTCGTGAAAACAGCAGAAACGATTCGTTTTGATGGTTCTGACCTTATGCCAGGCGCAGTTGGCGCAGGTACATTCTGGAAAGGCATGACGGACTGGGTAAGTGGGACAGTAGATTTGGATACAGCACTAAAAGAAATTCAAGCAGGCTGGAAAAAATAATTGACTGCTGCTTGAGTGATTCGGGGGCTTCTCGCCGCAAGGTGAAAGCCCCTCTATAATCAGTACAGTAAATGGTGGCTTTTACGAAGAAAGGTTTGCTACGCAAACCTAAGTTTACGCTTACGAAGATAGGTTTGCTACGCAAACCTAAGTTTATGCTTACGAAGAAAGGTTTGTTTTACAAACCTTGGAGGAGGATTCATATGGAATTACAGGCTAGGAAAGGCAATGCTCTGCGGCTACTGTTGTTATCCATACTCGTGCCAGTTATCAATATTGTCATTCACGGGGGCATATTTATACTTTTTCGCGACTCCAACCTTCCGCCTATCCTCAATGCGGTGTTTGCAGTCATATGGGGAGCAGTTGGTATTTATTCGATTTACTATTCGTTTAACTGGGTAGTTGAGAAGTATCCGGATCAATGGAAGCGGAGAATATTGCCTTTTGTATTTGTTGGCCCAGCGGTGCTGCTGCTTGGTTGGCTGCTTGTCTTTCCGACATTGCGGACGCTATACTTAAGCTTTTTTGATGCCGGCTCGGTCAATTTTGTCGGTTTCGCCAACTATGTAGCTGTATTTACAGACCGCCTTCTCATCATGGCGCTGCGCAACAACTTGCTTTGGGTGTTCTTTGGCACACTGGCTTGTGTTGGCTTAGGTCTTCTTATTGCGATACTTGCCGATCGAAGCAGCTTCGAGAAGCTGGCTAAGGGTCTCATATTTATGCCGATGGCGATTTCGTTCGTAGCGGCAGGCGTTATCTGGAAATTTATTTATTACTATCAGCCAGGCAATGAGCAAATTGGTCTGCTGAATGCGATCGTCGTGAAATTTGGCGGGGAACCGCAGGCGTGGCTCAGTATGATTCAGCCGTGGAATAACCTGTTCCTTATCGTTATTCTCATTTGGATGCAAACAGGTTTTGCGATGGTTATTTTCTCAGCTGCGATTAAGAGCATCCCAGAGGATATGCTGGAGGCCGCTCGGATGGATGGCGCAGGCGAGGTTCGTATTTTTTTCAAAATCATGATTCCTTACATTGCGGGAACTTTGTTATCCGTTACAACAACGATTATTGTGTTTACACTCAAAATCTTCGACGTTGTAATGATTATGACAGGCGGACAATATGAGACGGACGTTGTGGCAACACAGTTCTATCGCCAGCTGTTTATGTACCAAAATGCTGGTTATGGTTCAACCTTAGCCATTGTGCTTCTCGTTGCTGTCATTCCAGTCATCATAATCAATCTGCGGCAGTTCCGTAGAGAAGGAGGGTTCTAATATGAGCAGGAACAAAAAATCCCGTAAGTCCAAGTGGCTCGTGAATACAGTGCTAGCTGTCATATGTCTCATTTGGACCATCCCGACGCTCGGTCTGCTCGTTTCCTCTTTCCGGCCTGCAGCAGATATATTATCTACAGGCTGGTGGAATATACTGCCTCATCGGGATTGGAGCACAACAGAGCAAATTCAGCTGCCCAAGGACACCGATCTTCGTGAGCCAATTAAGGTGAATGGAGCTACGTTTACCGATGATCAGCTGCGTGCGGGTGTGGAGCTTAACGGTGAACGATTGATTTGGGAAAACCGGAGAGCTAGACTTCTGAATGTACAGGATAAGCAGTGGACGATTATTTCAAATTTTACAACACAGAACTATGAGACGGTGCTGGGTGGAAAAACTTATTCCATCACGATGCCAGATGGTACGACCAAGACAGAGAAGGGCAGCGGTATGTCGCGTTCCTTTTGGAATACGATTGCGGTTACAGTACCAGCTACCGTAATTCCGATTTTCATCGCATCCTTTGCAGCTTATGCTTTTGCTTGGCTTAAGTTTCCAGGGAGAAAGACATTGTTTGTCATTGTTATCGCTTTGCTTGTCGTGCCTTTGCAGGTAGCGCTCATTCCGATTTTGCGCGATTATACGTCGCTTGGACTGAACGGCACATACTTTGGAATTTGGCTTGCGCATACGGCGTTTGGTTTGCCATTGATCACATATTTCATGTACACATCAATTAGTCAGCTGCCCAAGGATTTGTTCGAATCGGCATTTATGGACGGGGCTACCAACTTTACGATTTTCAGCAGGCTCATCCTGCCGCTATCCGTCCCTGCACTAGCATCGATCAGCATATTCCAATTTTTATGGGTATGGAATGATTATTTGATATCCCTTATATTTCTCGGAAGCCAGCCTGAAGTGCAAGTATTGTCAATGAATATTGCAAACATGGTTGGCTCCAGAGGCAATGACTGGCACTTGCTTACGGCAGCAGCATTTGTTTCGATGCTCATGCCGCTCACCGTATTTTTTGCACTTCAAAAATACTTTGTACGCGGGATGCTTGGCGGCTCCATCAAAGGGTAACAGCAGCAAAAGAATGGCGCAGCGTCTGGACACGGTGTCCCCTCGCGCGCCATTTGTTTTGTATAGAGAGAAGGAGAGATTAGAATGCAGATAAAACCGGCTTGGTGGAAGGAATCCGTTGTTTATCAGGTTTATTGGCGCAGCTTTAAAGATACAAACGGTGATGGTATTGGTGATCTTCGAGGTGTTATTGAAAAGCTGGATTATATTCAATCGTTAGGTGTGACAATGGTCTGGATTAATCCATTTAATGAATCCCCAGACAAGGACAATGGTTACGATGTGTCCGACTATTATACGGTAATGAAAAAGGCAGGAACGATGGAGGACTTTGATCAGCTCGTAGCGGAGACGCATGCAAGGGGCATGAAGCTGATGATGGACGTCGTCGTTAATCATACATCTAATCATCATCCTTGGTTCATTGAATCTCGCTCTTCAATCAACAATCCGAAGCGAGATTGGTATATTTGGCAGGATGGTAGAGAGGGCGAGCCGCCTACGAATTGGCGTTCTTATTTTAACCCTTCCAGCTGGGAACTCGATGAGACGACAGGGCAATATTATATGCATTCCTTTGCGATCGAGCAGCCGGATTTAAACTGGGCAAACAAAGAAATGAGAATGGAAATCTACAACATGCTGCGTTTCTGGCTGGATAAAGGAGTAGACGGGCTGCGGCTCGACGCTCTGGCATTGCTGGCTAAACCAAACAGCTTCAGCGATGTAGAAGATCCACATGACATCAGGTATTTAACACATAATCCGGGACTTCATGATTATTTGCAGGAAATGAACCGTGAGGTTTTCCGGCATTACGATATGATGACCGTTGGCGAAATTGCGTTCGCAACACCGGAGACAGGTCCTTTGTTCGTTGAAGAGGAGCGTATGGAGCTGAATACGCTGTTCCATTTTGAAGTTGCGGATGAAATGCCGGAATGGGATATGGTTCGTTACAAGCGCATCCAGAAGCAGTGGGCGGAGGCTTTGGCTGGCCGAGGGTTTGGCTCGCAGTTTCTAAATAACCATGATCATACGCGGCAAGTATCTCGTTATGGGAATGACAAGGAATTCCGCGAGGAATCAGCTAAGCTGCTTGCTACGATGGTCCATACGCTTCCAGGCATTCCATACATTTATCAAGGCGAAGAAATCGGTATGACAGGCGTAAGGTATGAAACGATCGGCGATTATAAAGATATTGCGATGATTAACAGATATGTGGAGGAAGTCGGCAAAGGCAAAGATCCTGCCGCAGTGTTTCGTTCATTGCAGGCGCTTAGCCGTGATAACTCAAGAACGCCAATGCAATGGAATACGGAGCTGAATGGAGGTTTTGGCAGCGCCGAGCCATGGATAAAGGTTAATCCAAATTATGAAGAGATTAATGTAGAGCAAGCGGAAAAAGATCCAAATTCGGTATTAGCTTTTTATCGGAAGCTCATTGCGCTTAGAAAGAGCAATCCAGTCATGGTTTATGGCGACTTTACAGATATAAGTGAAGATGATCCGAATCTATATGTTTATGTTCGAGAGCTGGAGGGAACCGAATGGGTTGTGCTTTTGAATCACGGAGAAGAAGCCCGAACCTTTACATTTTCGGATTCTTTTTTTGGAGAGGAAGCTTTGAAGCTGAAGCTGGTGCTTGGTACGTATGAGAATACATTAAGCACTTGGGATGACGAAGGGCGAAGCATTGAGCTGAGGCCATTTGAAGCGCGAATCTATGAAGTAATCACCTAACTCAGCGTGAGCGTGCGATTATAAAGAAATGGTGGAGCAGAAGAAACCCTGCCCCACCATTTTTTTTGTTATGCGCTTAAAGAACGCTTTCTTGCTTTAATGGCAGCTTGCGGCCTTTCCCGTAAGGGATGCAAAGGGGTGTGCCGAATATGGGATCTGCTGTGATTTGGCATTCCATATCAAACACGGTGCGTATTAGCTGTTCGTTCATAATGGCTTCCGGTTTGCCCTGCGCATGTATTTGGCCGTCTTTCACAGCTACAATATGGTCAGCATAACGGCAAGCTAGGTTAATGTCATGCAGCACCATCACAATCGTACGATTCTCCTGCTCGTTTAAATCAAAAAGCAAATCAAGAATTTCGATCTGATGGGCCATATCCAAATAGGTTGTCGGCTCATCTAGCAATATAGTCGGCGTGTTTTGGGCTAGCGTCATTGCAATCCAAGCACGTTGACGTTGACCGCCGGATAGCGAGTCCAGTGAGCGCGAGGACAGCTCGTCCATATGCGTCACTTCAAGCGCTTTTTTGACCATCTTCTCGTCTTCATGCGACCATTGCTGCAGCCAGCTTTGATAAGGATAACGGCCTTGCTTGACGAGCTGATGGACGGTTAAGCCTTCCGGTGCGATTGGACCTTGAGGCAAGATCGCTAGGCGCCTTGCGATTTCCTTGCTCGAGAGTTTGGCAATCTCATGGCCATCAATAAGAATAGAGCCTTCTTGCGGCTTTAAAAGGCGGGCAAGGGAACGGAGCAGCGTTGACTTGCCGCAGCCGTTGCTGCCAATGAATACTGTGATCTTGCCGGGAGGGATCAGCAAATCAAGATTATTGAAAATCGCTTTTTGTCCGTAGGATAACGTAAGATTTTTCGCTTGAATGGAGGACACGATAATCTCTCCCCTTTGCTTATTATTGTTTAATTAAAAACGCACAGTGCGTTATGATCGGTTGCGATGGCGATACAATAAATAGATAAAGAACGGTGCACCTATCGCTGCAGTAAAGACACCGGCTGGAATATCTAGCGGAAGGAATGCAGTTCTTGCGATAAGGTCAGAGAGCAGCAATACAAGCGACCCTATTAAAGCGGACACAGGTATTACACCTCCATAAGACGGGCCAACAAGCTTCCGAGCAATATGAGGCGCCATAAGCCCGATGAAATTAATGGCACCACCTATAGCAACCGCAACACCTGCGAGCGCAACGCTGATGATGAGCAGTATCGTTCTTTTGATTTGGACGGAGCTGCCTACGCTTATAGCAACCTCATCGCCAAGCTCCTGGACATTAAGATGCCGAGCGTAGATAAGCGCAATTGGAAACAAAACGACAAGCCAAGGAAGCAAAGTCCAAAAGTCTCTGTCCCATGAAACACCGTAGATGCTGCCAGTCATAAAAGTAAAGGCTTTGACGGCTACCGCAGTAGGCGTGAAGGATGACGTAAGGATAAGCATGTAGGTAACCGCAGTTAATGCGGTAGCCATTCCGATCCCAATTAGGACGAGCCTGAGCGGCGTGATTCCTTTTCGGTAAGCAAATAAATAAATAAGGAACGCAGCGGCAAAAGCTCCAATAACAGCACTGATCGGCATGAACCGGATGCTAATATGCGAAAAATATAAAATGAATATAACGGTTCCAAGAGAGGCTCCGCCCGTGATGCCGATAATGTCGGGAGATGTCAAAGGATTGCGCACAATACCTTGCAGCAGCGCCCCTGAAACAGCGAGTGCTGAGCCTACCATTACAGCAATCAACACGCGTGGCAGACGAAGTGAAAAAATAATCATCACATCTGACGAATCACCTTCTCCCACAAAAGTAAGTAAGACATCGATAGGATTAATGGTTTTGCTGCCAAGCCCAACACAAATGACGACTGCTGCTAAATTGGCAATTAGCAACATAACGATCACCATTAACGTTCGGCGGTCAAGTTGAAAGGAGTGCTTGCGGCCCCTGAGTGTGATCCATTTATTCATATTAGGATTGGCCTCCTCTTCTAGCGATAAACACGAAGAAAGGAACACCAATAATCGCTGTCATGATTCCCACGGGAACTTCCTTCGGAAATGAAATATATCTTGATCCGATATCAGCAGCAATCAACAATATGCCGCCAAACACCGCGCAGTATGGAATAACCCAACGATAGTCAATGCCAACTAAATAACGCATTAGATGAGGAATAATAATGCCAACGAAAGCTATAGGACCAGCCATAGAGACCGAGCCGCCTGCTAGAAGGACAATAATGATTCCAGCTGCTAATTTGATATAGACGGTTTTTTGACCTAATCCAACAGCAACATCTTCTCCAAGCGCCAGCACGTTCATATGTCTTGCAAGCACGATGGCCGCTATCAAGGCAATACCCATATATGGAGCAGCGGCTGTAAAGATGTTCATGTCGCGTCCTGAGACGGAGCCGACAAACCAATAAAGCACCTGATCAAACGTCTGACCGCTTGTAAGCAATACACCCAGCGTGAGTGAAGAGAAAAAAGCAGTCATAGCAGCGCCGGCAAGCGTAACCTTGAGCGGTGTCAGACCATCGTTGCCAATCGAGCCAAGCGAGTAAACGAGAGTCACTGTAAAGGCTGCTCCTACAAACGCCAGAGTTGCAAAAGTCGTCATGCCGCTAGCTCCGAAAAAGGCAGAGCCGATGACGATGAAGAAAGCGGCTCCTGAATTCACGCCGAATATGCTCGGAGAAGCAAGCTGATTGCGGGTAATTCCCTGCATGAGTGAGCCTGCTACAGCTAGACTCGCTCCGACTGCGGCTGCGATAAACGCGCGCGGCACTCTTGCCGTTTGAATGATGAGCTGCTCCTGAGAGCCATCAAATGCGGTAAATGAAGCTAAAATCGTGCGCCAGCTAATATTCGTTACTCCAAAAGCGATGCTGCAAACGATACCAGCAGCAAAGAGGAGCAAGCCGGCGATCAGCCCTATTATTTTCTGGGCTCGTGTATGTAATAATGTACTCATAATTTCCTCTTTCCTTGATGTCAATTGTGAAGGGTATTCATGATTTAGGACTACTAAAACATTTTAGGGGATCATGTACATAGTGTCAATGAAGTTGAAAATCATTATCAACGGTTATTGACTTTGTTTTATATGGCTGGTATAGTTTCGTTTGTAATAAAACTGAGAATGATTTTCAACATGAAGGGGAGAAAAAAATGTCTTATGTATTAACGAAGAAATTTACTTGGACAGCATCCGCCCTATTGCTTGCACTAGCCGTTATTGTTTCGGGATGCGGCCAATCCGGTTCAAAAAATAACGAAGGCAAATCATCGGCGACAGAAGGAACGAACGCGTCGAAGACAGAAAACACGAGAGTAATTACGCATGCAATGGGCGAGACAAAAATAGAAGGTAATCCAACTCGTATCGTCGTATTATCTAACGAAGGAACAGAAGCGTTGCTGGCACTTGGCATTAAACCGGTAGGCGCAGTGAAATCTTGGACAGGCGACCCATGGTATGACCACATAAAAGCGGATATGGAAGGTGTTACCGTTGTAGGTGAAGAGAGTCAGCCTAACATCGAGCTGATTGCAAGCCTAAAACCGGATCTTATTATTGGCAATAAACTGCGCCAAGAGAAAGTTTATGATCAACTTAAGGCTATTGCACCTACTGTGTTTTCTGAAACGCTTCGTGGTGCTTGGCAGTCTAATTTCATGCTATATGCTGATACGATCGGCAAAAAAGCTGATGGCGAAAAAATCATTGCCGAATATGACAACCGTGCAGCAGACTTTAAAAGTAAAGCTGGCGACAAGCTCAACCAGAAGGTGTCAGTCGTTCGGTTTATGGCAGGCAAAACGCGTATTTACTTAGAGGATACTTTTACAGGGATTGCATTCTCGAAGCTTGGAATTACACGTCCAGACAATCAAAAATATAAAGATACATTCGTTGAGGAAATTACGAAAGAACGTTTGCCGGAAGTAGATGCTGACATGTTGTTCTACTTCACTTATGAAACGGGTGATGGCAAAGGAACGAAGATGGAAGAAGAGATGTTGAAGGATCCATTGTGGCAAAGCCTTCAAGTTGTAAAAAATAATAAAGCGATTAGAGTGAGCGATGCGATCTGGAATACAGCCGGCGGCGTCATTGCAGCTAATCTAATGCTTGATGAACTTTATAAGATTTATGAAATTAACTAAATAGTCGAATTTTAAAGCAGCCGGTTCTTATACCGGCTGTTTTTTTCTTATAATAACGGGTAAGTTAATTAGGATATGACCGTTCGAATCGATACACTGGATTGTTGCATGGGTGCATAAAAGTGCGCAGCCGGTAAACACTGTTTCTCTAGACCCACTCGGGTGCGTTCCGTTATGATACCGATAGGTTATTTGGATGGTTTTAAAATACATACTTTTATTGCTTGGGGGTATTTAAGCTGAATCAGTATGATGAGATTAAACAGGGCGAGAAGGGTGCTTGGGTCAGTATAGGCGCTTATTTGGGATTATCCGCCATCAAGCTCGTAGCAGGCTACTGGTTCGTATCTGGAGCACTCGTTGCAGACGGCTATAATAACCTTACGGATATTGTTGCGTCAGTAGCCGTACTGATTGGATTACGAATTTCACAGAAGCCGCCGGATAAGGATCATCCATACGGACATTTTCGAGCGGAGACCATTGCAGCACTTATCGCTTCGTTCATTATGGCGACGGTGGGCATCCAAGTATTAATCAGTGCGGTAAAATCCTTGTTTGCTGCTAATCATCATATACCTAATCTAATGACAGCATGGATTGCGCTCTTTGCAGCGGCATGTATGGGCGGGGTTTATATTTATAATCGAAGGCTGGCCCTCCGAATTAACAATCAGGCTTTATTAGCGGCGGCTAAGGATAACTTGTCAGATGCTCTTGTGAGCATAGGTGCAGCTATCGGTATTATAGGATCACAATTTGGCTTGCCATGGCTTGATCCTGTAGCGGCAATAGCTGTAGGTATTATCATATGTAAAACGGCTTGGGAAATCTTTTATAGCTCTACGCATACGCTTACGGACGGCTTTGATGAGAATGAGCTGTCCTCTCTACGTTCAACAATTGCCAAAACGAAAGGTGTTAAATCGATTAAGGATATTAAAGCTAGAGTACATGGCAGTCATGTACTTGTCGATGTAATCGTTCAGGTTGATCCCGAGCTTACATTGATCGAAAGCCATCAAATAAGTGACGAAATCGAGCGTCGAATGAGCAGGAAGCATAACATAATGAGCATACATGTTCACGTTGAGCCCGATGAGCTAATCGAGAATACAGGGTCAAACAAGCCGGAAAATCATTAAATCCAATCGGTAATTGTTGCCAAATGAGTTCAAAACCAAAATTTATGGTTCAAATGGCATGAAAGGCTGATTCTGCCAAAAGACCTACTCTTTACATGAAAATCATACAATTTAGTTGCAGTGATGGAGTGAATTTCAAGCCTAACTAGGTACTAAGGCATCCTTTTAATTAGGATGTCTTTTTTTTGTGTACATACGACGATTTTATGGTTCTTAAAACCTATTACAAAGAGGGGTTAAATAGGCTTTTTGGTCGATACTTGTCTAATCTAATCGAATTTACAATGAAGCAGAACCGTGAAACTTAAACTGTTTACACACCAAGGAGGCGTAAGGATTGCAACACAGCATGAAAAAAAGGATGGCAACAGCAACGTTAACGGCAGCTTTATTGTTTAGTTCACTTTCAGTTCCAGCAGCGCTGGCAGCTCAGACAACACAAGCAGCAGAGGTACAATCGAGCGTAAATATGCGCACATCACCTTCCACATCAGCATCCATTATTCGCAGTTTAAAGAAAGGCGAACAAATTACTGTGATGGAGAAAGTTAATTCATATTGGTATAAAGTAGCAGATTCTTCAGGTAAGCAAGGTTACATATCAACCTCATCGCAGTATATTGAGCTTCAAACCTCGGTTCCTGCACAAGACGGCAATGCAGTCGCTCTATCGTCTGTTTCTTTCCGAAAGGCGGCATCGACATCGGGTGAACGCATTCGTTATTTGAAGAAAGGCGAGCAGGTAACTATCGTAGAAAAGACAAACAGCTATTGGTATGAAGTGAAGGATGGCAACGGTGTTCGCGGCTATGTAAGCACAGATTCTTCCTACTTGAAAGTAACTGGGACTATTCCTGGTGGGAATACTGGGGGGAACACGGGCGGCAACGGGGGCGGAACAGTTACGAATCCTGATGTATCAAAAGATAAGCAGGTTGAGAAAATCATAGCTGCAGGGATGAAGTATTTAGGCACCCCTTATGAATACAGCTCTGATCGCAACACGACGACAACTTTTGATTGCTCCGATTTTGTGAGACAAGCCTTTCTTGATGGCGTCTCTCTGAAGCTCCCTGCTGACTCTCGTCAGCAAGGTCAGTACGTAAAGGATAAAGGTTCTATTACGACCAACTGGAAGCAGTTGAAACGCGGTGATATCGTATTCTTTATGTCCTATAAAGGAACGAAGGCATCAGCCTATAATGGCATTGATAAATCTAAAGCTACGATTACTCATGACGGTATTTATTTGGGAGACGGCAAAGTATTGCATACGTATTCGAAAGAGGGGGGCGGCGTTACCGTCAGCAGTATTGAAGGTACCCATTGGGAGTATCGTATTCTGTTTGGTGGAAGCGCGTTGTAACCTCAAAAAAGCCAGTTAGGATTTAATCCTAACTGGCTTTTTTACATCTGTATGAAATTGCTTATGAATCTATTTGAATTTTCGCATTATCGTTATGTTTAATTTGTTCGTTCTGGACTGCTTCAGCTTCTTTGTCCTTGAGCGCTTTCTTCTTGTTACGTCTCTTGCGAAGTAAAAGATAAACAATGAGAATAGGCACGGCTCCTAAAAAAATATACAAGGAAACATCCTTAACCATGCTTTCCGCAGCGCGTCCGTAGAAATAAAATAATGATCCAACAATATAGAACTTTAAGCCCCGGCCAATTGCTGCGTAACCGATTAATCTCCAAAGAGGGAAATTTAAGCAACCAGACAATATTGTAAATACTTTGAATGGAATAGGTGTGAAAGAGCCGATAAGAATGGCTGCTTCGCCATTTTTCTGAAACTTATCCGTAGCGGCATCGATCCATTCTTTTTTTAGAAATTTATATAGAACGGATTTGCCCATAATCTTTCCCAAATAATACCCGACAGGTGTACCTAGGAGGCAGGCGATATAGCCCACAGTGGCCAGCCATAATGCTGTAGATGGATTGAGTATGCTTAATGAGACTTGAAGAAAAAAAGCAGGAATGGGAAATATAACTGCGTCTAGAAACGAATGAATAAACAATCCGAGTGGACCGAAATCCTTTAAAAAATCGACTACGGCTTGAAACATTACCAGGCTCCCTTTCCATCAACTAACCTGCACATAAAGCCTGCTTTTACGAAATATACCGTGTGTAAATTCCACTTATGCTAACATATGCTGCAGCTTGTTGAAAAAGCGCTTTAGCGCTTGATATTTTAATTATAGCATAATTTTTTCGCTTAAGAAGATGATACTTGTCATGTGTTTCATCTCCGCTTCTCTAGTTCCTCTAGACCAAGTGCTTAAGAACGAATACGTGATAACCTGCTTACAGGTTTCAACGTCTTTTTCAGAATATTCCCCCAAGCATTTACAATTCTTATGATTATTGATGATTTAGAGACATTTACGTTGTTAGAAATAAAAAAAAGCCCGTTACGGGAGCCGTAAACGAGCGAAGATTACTACAAAAAATAGAGCTGCAGCTACTCCCGAATTTGACGGCGAGAGACACCGCTTTGCTGTGCAGCCTGTATGACGCGTCGCCGTACTTCCTCAACGACTCTCGTGTTGAATACGCTAGGAACGATATACATAGGGCTCAGTTCTTCATCGCTTATAACGGAGGCAATGGCTTCCGCTGCCGCAAGCTTCATTTCTTCATTAATCGTAGCAGCGCGGCTATCGAGCGCTCCACGGAAAATTCCCGGAAAGCAGAGGACATTGTTAATCTGATTAGGATAATCCGATCTCCCCGTAGCAAAAACAGCGACGATATCCTCAGCTAGTTCAGGGCGTATTTCGGGCTCTGGATTCGCCATTGCGAAAACGATTGGATCTTTTGCCATCGTCGTAATATGCTCTCGCGTCAATATGCCGCCGGCCGAAACGCCTATAAAAACATCAGCGCCGTTTAGCGCTTCAGCTAAACCGCCTGTGATTCGCTCTTGATTCGTATGATTAGCATACCACTGCCACATCGGGTTGTCATAAACACAGTCAGCGGACAATATCCCAGCCCGATCCACACCGATAATATGTTTTGCTCCTCCGGCGATCAGCATTTTTGTACAAGCGGTTCCTGCTGCCCCGATTCCGCAAATAACGATGCGAGCCTCTTGGAGGCTGCGATTTGTCAGCTTCAGCGCATTTAGCAGCCCTGCGTATAATACGACCGCAGTACCATGCTGATCATCATGAAAGACTGGGATATCAAGCTCCTGCTTTAACCTTTGTTCAATTTCAAAGCAGCGAGGGGAGGAAATATCCTCCAAGTTGATGCCGCCAAAGGCAGGCGCAATGTTTTTGATCGTTGCAATGATGGTTTCGGTATCCTGCGTATCGAGGCAGATCGGGAACGCATCGACATCGGCAAATTGCTTGAACAGCATCGCTTTGCCTTCCATGACTGGCATAGCTGCATACGGACCGATATTGCCGAGACCAAGCACCGCGCTCCCGTCGGAAACGACGGCAACCATATTTCTTTTTATGGTAAGCGTATAAGCTTTGGATGGTTCTTCAGCGATCGCTTGGCATACTCTAGCCACATCCGGCGTATAGACACGGGACAAGTCATCGCGGTTTTGGATCGGCGTTTTCGGCTGAATTGAAATTTTCCCTCCAAGATGAAGCAAGAAGGTACGGTCGGATATATGAACGAGCCGAATGCCTTCTAAAGATTTCAGCGCTGTCGTAAGCCGTTCTGCTGCGCCGTGCTCCGATATTTTCACAGTTAAATCGCGCAAGCTTTTGTTTTTGTCCGTATGTATGACATCTATGGCGATAATATCGCCTTTGGCTTGTTCGATTGCTGTAGCTGCTCGGCCAAACTGCGCAAGATTCGTATCAATTTCCAACCTCAAAATAATCGTTTTTCCGTCTGTCATCTTCGAACTCATAATAAACAGCTCCCTTCATCAGTTATACTATTTGGATAAGGGCATACAATTTATGCTTCATTCTTATTTTAAAAAGAAAACCGTCACTGCATCAGTCGCAGGACGGCGTTCGGACAACTCGTGGGGTCGTATTGTTGATTGCGTTTGGTAAGCAGGCTGTCTCTAAACTGGCCTGAAGCGTAGGGCTCATGGATAAGCTTGAACCACTTATCGACAGTATCGTTCGAATCGAGCATTTCACCAAATCCGTTATTGATGAAATATTCGCAGTTCTCTTCTTCTTGTCCAGGAATCGGCTCATAAAACAGCATTGGAATTCCTTTGCTCATTCCTTCTGTGCAGGTCATGCCGCCAGGCTTCGTAATTAGAAGATCGGAGACATCCATCAGCTTGTTCACCTCGCGAGTGAAGCCAAGTATACGAATGTTCGGATGCTGAAAAAGGGGATCGGCAAGCATTTTTTCCTTCATCTTCTCGTTTGAGCCAACGCAGTAAATGAGCTGTGTGCTTTCGCGCCATTTGGTCATATATTCAAGGGCATTGTCCTCGTATAAAATTCCCCAACCGCCGCCCATTATGAGTACGGTCGGCATGTTTTTTAAATCAAATTGCTCTCTAATCTCTTCTTTCTCGTATGTATGCCAGAAGTTGGGGTGAACAGGGATTCCTGTTACTTCAATTCGGTCTGTTGTAACCCCTTTTTCCATGAGCCGCTCTTTCACAAGCTCGCTTGAAACGAGGTATTTATTGACTTCTTGGTTTACCCATGACCCATGTGCATCATAGTCTGTAATAAGCGTATATAACCGTATGTCTAGTCCTAGACGTTTGAGCCGAGCAACGACAGCATTCGGTACAGGATGGGTGCATACGATTAGTTCTGGCTTCAGCTGGGATATAACCTGTGACGTTTGGGTATAAAACACACGATGAAGCGCAAGCTGTGTAAAGCGGTTAAGCGACTTCTTATAGTTGCTGCGGTACATAAGACCGACCATCTTTGGTTGTTTGCTTACCGTTTTGCGATATGCAGATATAATCCACGGACCAAGCACCGGATTAAGGAAATTTCCTAACTCGATGACGCGGGTCTGAATCCCCGGACTTAATTGCTTGAGTCCGACAGCGAGCGCATAGGCAGCTTGGGTATGACCAGAGCCAAAGCCTTCAGAGAGCAGAAGCACTCTTTTCTTACGCATTCATTCCACCTACTTTTCTAATTCCATATTACGATGCAAGTGCGACTARCACAAGTTTTATCCGCTAGGGTTGCGAATAATGTGGTGGATAAATTATCCTAGAATGAAGATGTACACATTATTATTATATGTAAATAAGTAGACAACTATATTTACATATATTTTACAAGCAAATATAACATAATAAAGTGAGGATGGTTCAATATGGAACGTAATAACCAGGTTGACGATAGTTTGAAAATAGGGGATAACGTTAGAGCTGAAATCCGGTCCGGTCATTATCTAGGCGAGCTTGTTGAAATTAACGGGCCTCGTGCTCTCGTCAAGGTATTAGCTGTGTTAAAGCATCCTGAGCAAGGTGACCTGCATAATCCTTATAATCCAGACGTGCCGATGTTTCATGAGCGTCGTGCACTAAGCTTTACAGAAAAAACAAATGTTTTGCTGCGTGACGTAAAGCGGCATACAGGCCTTATTCCAGAGTATAACGATTCTTTAAGAGCTGCCGCAGAAGCCGAAATTGCTTCACTGGATCGACTGCAGCGCTGGGCGGCTAAAGGCTTGGAGCAAATGCAGCAGCTCTTAAAGGAATATAAATAGCCTTATATTATTTATTAATGAAGACGGTTTTTAGAGTATCGCGATAAATCACTTGGAATTGCAATCCTTCTGATAAAGCGGCAAGCGGAACATATAACGTGCTTGCTTTGCCAACGGTATGGATGAAAGCAGGCGGTGCATTTAGTGCTTTAACTGTACCGTTTTCACGGAAAGAGGATTGTCCTACCGTTATATCCACCGCTCTATCGGCAACTTTTATAGTTGCCGTCTGCGCAGCGGCGTTCCATTTGGTGGCAGCGCCAAATGCGTCTGCAATGCTCCGTAGAGGTACGAAGGTGCGATTTTGAACAACCATTGGTTTATTTGCGCTAATCATTTCTTTTCCATTAACGACAATAGCAAGAGCAGCCTCGCTATCCTTTGCTCTTGGCTTAACGATACGATAATCTCCCCAAATGGCCTTCGAAAAGGATTTCCCCATTGCAGCATAACCCGCCCTGCTAGGATGTATGTCCCCTTTTGCAATTGAAGTAAAGCTTAGCTCATTATCTATGAAGGAAGATGAGACATTTGCGATTTTAACATTAAATCCTACTTTCACAAGCCGTTCGATTATCTGATTTAAACGTTCCCGGAGCTGCTTGATGCTATCCTTCAGAAACAACCGGTCAGCCTCAGGGTAAAGAGGAAAGATGAGCGATCCAACCTTTAATGGAGGAGGTATTGGCAGATATTGATCTGCGATAATGATTTGGGCATTTGGCTGCTGAGAAAGCAGCAATCTTAGAGCTGGCTCAAGCTCCGTCTCGTAAGTGTCCAAAGCCTTGTCCAGCACAGCTATCGTCTCGGCATGATCGGCACCCTTATTTAGCTTGTCGAGAACAGCATACAAGTCGTTGCCGCCTATTGTCATTACGATTAGATCAGCTTCACTTAAGGCAGAGCGGAGCAGCGATGTTTCAGCAAATATTCGCTCTGCGCGTGGATCGGGCAGTCCGCTCTGAATATCAGAGCTTTTTACGCTGGCACCGCTCACAACAGCTTGAATCCATCGCTTTAATCCTGATGTTCGGAGCCCTAGCACCCCATAATTGATGTACTCTGCACGAAGTCCATGGAATAGAGCTTGTTCGTATACATGCTCTACGAAGCCATATGGAATGGATTGTTCGGTAAAGCCATATTCGTAGCCGGCAGTTAATGAATCACCAACCGCGACGATGCGGTAAGTGTGATCATCTTTCTTTTTGTCAACTACAGAGGCAGCATGAGCAGTAGGAGCGTTATTCCCGGCAGTGCTTATACTTAGTGGAGAGAAAATACCGGTTGTAAGCACGATAGTTATCAATACTGACGATGCAGCGCGAAACGCTGCTTTCCTAAACTTGCTATACAATAAGTACACACTCCTCTGTTAAAATAAAAGGAAATAAAAACTGCAGGGTATGCTATGATGATACTCCGCAGAGAATCGAAGCTAACGGGTAACTAAACAGTGTTCGATAATTGAATTAGTAGTAAAATAGTGCAAACTATTATGAAAATATTAAATTGATTCCGCTTGGGCCTAATGATAAAATAACAGGATAATCGCTATGACGCGGTAAAGGCCGGGTGTGGTCAATTAAACGTTAACGCTCTATAAGAGACGTTTCTGTTTAGCTTAGGAATGTCAAGGAGCAGGCCGGTGTGCCTCGCTGACTACCATTCTATGATAAAACAAGCCAAAAATGAAGCGTAATGCGTATTCATCGGTGCTTAATTTCAACACGTTCACGCTTGCCCAAAAATCTTCTCATAGAAAGGTTGCTCACAATGAAAGAACATATTTTGGGATTGCCGCCGAAGCAGGGGCTCTATGATCCGCAGTTTGAGAAAGACGCATGCGGCATGGGCTTTGTGGCCAACATCAAGGGAATCAAGTCACACAAGGTCATTCGCCAAGCGCTGATGCTGCTCGAGAATATGGAGCATCGCGGCGGTCAAGGCAGCGAACCGAATACGGGAGATGGAGCAGGTATTTTACTTCAAATTCCTCATACATTTTTTGCGGCTGAACTAAAGAAGCAAGAAATTGTACTTCCCGCCGAAGGACACTATGCCGTAGGTATGATTTTTATGCCGCAGGATGAAGAAGCTCGCCGTGCAATTGAGCGTGAAGTGGAAACGATCGTTCAAGAGGAGAACCAATCGGTTATCGGTTGGCGTACGGTTCCAACGGATGATAAGAAACTGGGTGAATCCGCATTAGCTGTTAAGCCTTATGTTCGTCAATTGTTTATCGGCATGAACGACAGCCTGAAGGACAATATGGCATTTGAACGCAAATTATATGTTATTCGTAAGCGCGCTGAGCTTGCGATTCGTTATGCCGGCAAAGAAGGCGGCAATATGTTTTACTTCTCTAGCCTATCCTCCAGAAAAATCGTATATAAAGGAATGCTTACGACAGAGCAGGTGCGTTCGTTCTATACCGAGCTGAACGATGAATCCGTTGTTTCGGCAATGGCGCTTGTACATTCTCGTTTTAGTACGAATACATTCCCAAGCTGGGAACGCGCTCATCCTTTCCATTATATGATTCATAACGGAGAAATTAATACCCTTCGCGGCAATGTGAACTGGATGCATGCCCGTCAAACCTTGTTTGCCTCTGAATTGTTCGGTGATGATATCGAGAAAATCAAACCTGTTATTAACCCGGATGGATCGGATACAGCAATGTTCGACAACACGCTGGAGTTCTTATTCTTGTCCGGCCGTTCAATGGCACATGCCGCAATGATGATGGTGCCAGAGCCTTGGTCCAATCATGAGAGCATGAGCGACGAGCGCAAAGCATTTTATGAATACCACAGCACATTGATGGAGCCATGGGATGGCCCAGCTGCGCTTGGTTTTACTGACGGCGTAAAAATCGGTGCAGTGCTTGACCGCAATGGTCTTCGTCCAGCTCGTTATTACGTAACGAAGGACGATCATATTATTCTCGGCTCCGRGGCTGGAACCGTTGAGATTCCGCCAGAGGATATTTTGTACAAAGACCGCTTGCGTCCAGGACGCATGCTGCTTGTAGATACAGAGCAAGGCCGCATCATTTCTGATGAAGAAGTGAAAGCGGAAATCGAGACCGAGCATCCATATCGCGAATGGCTGAATGAGCATCTTGTTGATTTGGAAGATTTGCCGGAAGCTCCTGAGCTGCCTGAACCAAACCATGCTACTGTTCAAATGAGACAGCAAGCGTTCGGATATACTTTTGAGGACATTCGCAAAGTGCTTGAGCCGATGGCTGGCAGCGGCATGGAGCCTATCGCTTCAATGGGTTATGATGCACCGCTGGCGGTGTTGTCAGAGCGTCCGCAGCGTTTGTACAATTACTTCAAGCAGTTGTTTGCACAAGTTACGAATCCGCCTATTGATGCGATTCGTGAGGAGATTATTACTGCGACAGGTACAACGATTGGTCCAGAACGCAATCTGCTTAATCCAGAGCCAGAGAGCTGCCGACACATCAAATTGGATACGCCTATTTTGTCTAATGAGCAATTCGCCAAGCTGCGCCATGTGCGCCGTCCTGGCTTCCGTTCCATTACACTCCCGATCTTCTTCCCTGCAAATGAGGGTGAGACGGGCTTGCGCGCTGCGCTTACACAAATGTGTGAAGCGGCTGATCGTGTTATTGCGAAGGGACATAATCTGCTTATTCTATCCGATCGTGGTGTCGACAAGGAAAATGCTGCAATTCCAGCTTTGCTGGCAGTAGCGGCACTGCATCATCATCTTATTCGCCAAGGTACACGGACAAAGGTTGCTATTTTGCTGGAATCCGGCGAACCTCGTGAAGTGCATCACTATGCATTGCTGCTTGGTTACGGCGTAAGCGCAGTTAACCCTTATCTTGCATTTGAATCGCTTGACGACATGATTAAGCAAGGTTTGCTTCGCGGCGTATCGCATGATAAAGCAGTGAAAAATTATATTAAAGCAGCCACTAAAGGCGTTATTAAAATATTGTCCAAAATGGGAATCTCGACTATTCAATCTTACCGTGGCGCTCAAATTTTTGAAGCGCTCGGCTTGAAAGAAGATGTGATCAACGAGTACTTCACATGGACACCGTCCCGCATCGGCGGCATCGGTCTAGATGTTATTGCCGAAGAGACGTTGAAGCACCATAACCGCGCTTTCGCTGAGCAAGAAGGCGGAGAGAAAGAGCTTGACTCCGGCGGCGATTACCAGTGGCGTAAAGATGGCGAAGACCATTTGTTCACGCCGCAAACGATTCATACGCTGCAAATGGCTTCTCGTGCGAATGACTACAAGCTATACAAAAAGTTCTCTGCGCTTGTACAGGGAGAGGACAAAAAACATCTTACGCTTCGTTCTTTGCTCAAGTTTAAGGAAGGCCGTCAAGCCGTTCCGCTTGAGGAAGTTGAATCGCTTGAATCCATCGTAAAACGCTTCAAAACAGGTGCGATGTCATTTGGTTCAATCAGTAAAGAAGCCCATGAGAGTCTGGCTATTGCGATGAACCGCCTAGGCGGCAAATCCAATACGGGCGAAGGCGGAGAAGATCCAGCACGCTTTATACCAGATGCGAATGGCGACTCTAGACGCAGCGCAATTAAACAAGTAGCATCGGGACGTTTTGGCGTAACGAGCAACTACTTGGTTAATGCAGATGAGATTCAAATCAAAATGGCTCAAGGCGCTAAGCCTGGTGAGGGCGGTCAACTGCCTGGCCTTAAAGTATATCCTTGGGTAGCTGAGGTTCGTGGTTCCACGCCTGGCGTAGGACTGATTTCGCCGCCGCCGCATCACGATATTTATTCTATTGAGGATTTGGCAGAGCTTGTTCATGACTTGAAAAATGCTAATCCACGCGCAAGAATCAATGTAAAGCTGGTATCTGGTGTTGGCGTTGGTACGATTGCGACTGGCGTTGCTAAAGGCCGCGCAGATGTTATTATGGTCAGCGGTTATGATGGCGGAACTGGAGCTTCTCCAATGGGCTCGATTCGTCACGCAGGTTTGCCGTGGGAGCTTGGTCTTGCAGAAACACATCAAACGCTAATGCTTAACAAATTGCGTGACCGTGTCGTTCTTGAGACAGATGGCAAAATGATGAATGGCCGTGACGTTGCGATTGCTGTACTGCTTGGAGCAGAAGAATATGGCTTCTCGACGGCTCCGCTTATCGTGCTAGGCTGCATCATGATGCGTGTGTGCCAATTGGATACTTGTCCAGTAGGCGTTGCAACTCAAAATCCTGAGCTTCGCAAAAAATTTATGGGCGATCCTAGCCATGTTGTTAACTACCTGCGCTTCATTGCTGAAGAGCTGCGTGAGATTATGGCAGAGCTCGGTTTCCGTACCATTCAAGAAATGGTTGGACGCGTCGATATTTTGGAAACGAAGCAGCTGCTTGAGCATTACAAAGCAAAAGGTATTGATCTCTCTGGCTTGCTGTACGAAGCTGATCTACCACAGGATGCAGTTCGCTACAATGTTCAAGAGCAAAACCATGGTCTTGAATTGTCGCTTGATATGCAGCAGCTCGTTCCACTTGCAAAGGCTGCGATTGAGAATGGCGAGCGCGTGCGCGGCACATTCCCTATTTTGAACACGAACCGTGTTGTTGGTACGATTCTTGGCAGCGAAGTTACCCGTAAATACGGTGCTGCAGGTTTGCCAGAAGATACGATTTCTTACCATTTTGTCGGAACGGCTGGCCAAAGCTTTGGTGCATTCGTGCCAAAAGGAATCACGTTGTCAATCGAAGGCGATTCGAATGACTATGTAGGAAAAGGGCTATCCGGCGGTAAAATCATTGTAGCACCGTCACCAAAGGCAACTTTTGTGGCTGAGGACAATGTTATCATCGGTAACACAGCGTTGTATGGTGCTACTAGCGGTCAAGCTTATATCCGCGGTGCAGCTGGCGAACGCTTCGCTGTTCGGAACAGCGGCGCAAATGTAGTTGTAGAAGGTGTCGGCGATCATGGCTGTGAGTATATGACAGGCGGACGCGTCGTTATTCTTGGCCTCACAGGTCGTAACTTTGCGGCAGGTATGTCGGGCGGAGTCGCTTATATCTACGATGAGAAAGGCGATTTCTACAATCATTGCAATCTGGAGATGGTATTGCTGGAGCGCCTAGAAGACTCTGTAGATGTTGCTGAACTTCGTGGTTTGATTGAATCACATGTTAAGTATACAGAGAGTGCGATTGGTACCCGTCTATTGAATGATTGGGAAGCATCGCTTTCGAAATTCGTTAAAGTTATTCCTAAGGA
Source organism: Paenibacillus sp. TAF43_2 (assembly GCF_052113545.1). Taxonomy (NCBI): domain Bacteria; kingdom Bacillati; phylum Bacillota; class Bacilli; order Caryophanales; family Paenibacillaceae; genus Paenibacillus; species Paenibacillus sp. TAF43_2. The sequence goes on along the minus strand of NZ_JBFRDK010000016.1, from coordinate 11,664 downwards.
CTACAAGCGTATGCTTGAACAGATCCGCAAGGTTGAAGATACAGGCTTAGTGGGCGAAGCAGCACTTCTTGCAGCGTTCGAAGCGAACAAGAAAGAGCTTGCACGCGCAGGCGGCAAGTAATTCAGACTTATTTTATAAATCGTATTTACGAGTCAAGGGACTGTCCCTGAAGTAGCTTCAATACTTCAGACGACAGTCCCTTTTGTTTTTCGACAAAATGCCACCAAATTAGAAGAAAGCCGCGCCCATTAACCGACATATTCCATCCGCGGACTCGGGTATAATGATGTTAATATATCTATCATTATTAGTAATTTATATGTAGTTGGTCAGAGGTTAAGAGATAAAGTAGAGATGGATAGCGGAGAGGCGGCTTAGGACGCAGCCGTCACTGTACTTGAAATAGATTTCTTGCTAGAGGAATAGGCATTAATAGAAATGGAGTCCAGTATTTGAGCTGTAACAAGGATTGTTATTGCTATTAGGTATGATGGAGGAATTAAGCATGGCGACGAATTCAAATGATGCCTCGCGCAACCACATTAGGCTACGCTTCACAGAGGGCGTTAAGGCAGAGCTGCGGCTAATTAGTAAAGATGGACAATTGTTGACGCCATCTACGACTACAGTACTTCTACTTAATTTAAGCCAAAATGGTTTATGCTTCTTATCCGGCTTGCAATTACCGATTCAATCCAATTATCTTGTTGAATTTCGAATGACGATTTCGAATGTACAGATTATGATTCGCGGTCGGATCGTTTGGAATTTGAAACAAGATAATCAATTCGCTCATGGCGTGTTATTTGAATGCTCGAATACACTTCGCTCTCTTATTATTGGTGTCATGAACCAAGAAATATTAGAAAGTCAACCACAGCAGAAAAAAATTCATTATTTATACAGCAGATTATTAAATACAAAACGGCTGTATTACAGTAGTTAATGATCTGATAGGAAGTAGAATTCAATAACAACGTAGAAGGGGGACATGCTTTGAAAATTATTTTGTTATCAGGCGGATCTGGGAAGAGATTATGGCCTTTGTCGAATAGTAGTCGAGCTAAACAATATTTAACTGTACTGGAGAGTCCAAACGGCGGCATGGAATCAATGCTGCAGCGTATATGGCGCCAGTTGGAAGAGTCGGATTTGCAGGAGCATACTCGCATTTCGACTTGCCGTGAGCAGGTGGAGATTTTACAAAGACAGGTAGGTGTAAAAGCACCGCTTATCATTGAGCCTGAGCAGCGCGACACGTTTCCAGCGATAGCGCTATCCGCTGCTTATTTGTATTCAATCGCGGGCGTATCTTTAAATGAAACGGTCATTGTCATACCAGTTGATGCTTATGTAAGCTGTGATTTTTTCTCATGTATAAGAGGACTTCCAAAGCTGATCAGAGAAAGCAAATCTGAGCTGCTTATGGTTGGGACTAAGCCAAGTTATCCGTCAGAGCAATATGGATATATCGTTCCAGAAGCCAATCGGCACAGCAATGATGATGACAGCTATGAACGTAGAGTACATTCATTCAAAGAGAAACCGTATGAGGCTGAAGCAAATCAATTAATAAAAGGCGGAGCGTTATGGAATAGCGGTATTTACGCATTCAAGCTTGATTATATGATTACTTTGCTCATGAATCGCAGGCTGCCTATCCATTATGATGAACTATATAAACAGTATACGAAAATTCCTAAATCAAGTTTCGAAATTGAAGTATCGCAAAAAGAAACCTCTCGTTCAGTTATTTGCTACGATGGTGAATGGAAAGATCTTGGCACATGGAAAACATTATCCGAGGAGCTGGCCTTTGAACGACTAGGCATGGGCGAAATATCGGATGACAGCGAGCAATCCCAGCTCATCAATGAGCTGGACATTCCTATCTCCATTATTGGGCTTACGAATGTGATTGTTGCGGCAAGTCCCGACGGCATTTTGGTTACTAGCAAAAATGCGAGTACTGAGCTCGATGCGAAGCTTAAGCTCATGAATGAGCGTCCAAAGTATGAGGAGCGCAGGTGGGGGCATTCCAAAATTGTTGATTCCGTTGTCTTGTCATCAGGAACTCATTGTGTTACAAAGCGGGTTTTTGTTGCAGCTGGCCAAAATATAAGCTATCAAATGCATTTTAAGCGAAGAGAAGCGTGGACCATTATCTCCGGAGAGGGAGTGCTGATTCTGGATGATCTGTACCGTCATGTTGAACCAGGCGATACCGTATCGATTCCAGAGAGAACAAGGCACAGCCTGCGGGCAATTACGGACGTTGAGCTAATTGAGGTTCAGACAGGCAAACAGATTAATGAGGATGACATTATAAGGCTTGGAACGACATGGGATGAAATCACTAGTCAATTAAATAGTGTATAATATGCTGTTAAAGCATGTTTGGATGGATTGCAATCGACGTTATGATAGAACTTCTGCCATTTAACGCTTAATGCCGTTTTTAATGTTGAGGTTGATACAATCATTACGAAAGAGAGAGGGAGCGATCTATCGAATGATATGTTCAAAGGACCGTTTTTATTGTGTTAGTTGCGGGGAGATGCTTTTAAGTCCTGAAGCAGATATTTTGTTTCGAACAGGATTTTTCCGAGTGGTACATCCAATGGGTTATTGCTTAACATGCAGCGTGGAGCAGGATAGGCTGGATGCTATAGTAGGATCGCCGGGTAAGACCAGTAACTATGACTATAAAATGTTCCTTCGTGCAGATGCGAAAGTTGCCGAACATGTTATACAGCCCTATCGCACAAATGATAATGAGAGCCTCTGCCCTACAGTTTAACTGTAGAGTGGAGGTATATTTTTTTGTAAACTACCAATTGTTTCCTTAATCGTTTATAATGAATAGGATTTGGATTTTTGAAGGAGGAGCACAAATATGGATCAGCCTATTGTTAAATTAAAAAATGTAACCAAAAAAATCGGCGGCAGAACGATTATTGATCGCTTAACGCTTGATATCCCGCTTGGGGAAGTATTTGGTTTCCTTGGTCCCAACGGCTCGGGTAAAACCACTACGATTCGAATGATGGTTGGCTTAATGTCGCTCACAGATGGTGAAATCACTATTGGAGGACATAGCATTACAAAGGAATACGAAAAGGCAATTCGCCATGTTGGAGCGATTGTTGAGAATCCTGAAATGTACAAATACTTGAGCGGCTATGATAATTTAATTCATTATGCACGAATGATTCCAGGCATCACAGAGCATCGTGTTCATGAGGTTGTTAAGCTTGTTGGTCTTGAAGGGCGAATTCGGGATAAGGTGAAAACCTATTCGCTCGGCATGCGGCAGCGGCTTGGCGTAGCACAGGCTATATTGCATAAACCTCAGCTGCTTATTTTGGATGAACCTACAAATGGCTTGGATCCGGCAGGGATAAGAGAGCTACGTGACTATTTGCGCATGCTTTCCAAAGAAGAAGGTATTGCTGTATTTGTATCGAGCCACTTATTATCTGAAATGGAGCTTATGTGTGATCGTGTCGCGATCATTCAAAATGGCAAGCTCATAGACGTGCGAACCATTAAGGGCGAGCATGCAGCTAAAGTACATAACCGTGTTGTAATTGAAGTGGACAGTCAGCAGGCAGCGATGGATGTGCTGTTCACATCTGGCTTTACTGCGGTGCTTGAAGGCAAAGATGCCATAGCGGTTGAAACGGATAAGGAAAACACAGCTTCCATTAATGCTTCTCTCGTTCATGCTGGAATCAAGGTTTATGGCATTCGCGTACAGGTTAAGACACTTGAAGACCAATTTTTAGAAGTGACAGGAGGGGAACGAATTGGGTAATTTTTTGCCGCTTATTCAAAATGAGAACATGAAAATTTACCGTCGTCCTCGCACATGGGTGATGACCGGTATATTGGTTTTGTTAGTTCTGGCTATTTCTATTTTATGGGTAATATTCGGCGGAAGAGATGCTTCGATGTGGGATGTTGCTTTTATGGAATCCTCCATTCTGTTTCTGCTCGTTACGATCTTTACCGTAGTAATCGCTGCTGGCGGCGTTGCAGAGGAATTTACGAGCGGTACCATCAAGCTTCTCCTAATCAGACCTTGGTCACGCTCAAAAATATTGTTGTCAAAATATATTTCGATTATGATATTCGCTCTTTTGCTTGCTATTGTACTGTTTGCTGTGACGATATTTGTGAACTGGATTTGCTTCGGCATTAATGCGTCGCCGGATATAAAGCCAACCTTCGTTGGAGCAGAAGGTACGAATCCGGTTTCCTATATGCTTAAGTATTATGGCTTGACGTTAATTTCGCTTGTTGTTACCGTAACGCTTGCGTTCATGCTCTCTACTGTATTCCGCAGCAGCGGTTTAGCAATTGGTATGGCTTTGTTCCTCCTTCTTGGCGTTAACAGCTTTATTGGTTTAGTTGCAATGCTCGATTACAAATGGATCGATTATCTATTGTTTATTCATTTGAATCTAACGCAATACTTGGATGGAAATCCGATGAGAGAGGGCATGACCTTAGGCTTTTCGCTTGTGGTTCTCGGTGTTTATTATGCTCTTTTCATCGCCATTACATGGTATACCTTTAAGAAACGCGATGTTGCAGCTTAGACTTTAGATGAATTTAAAAAGCCGTTTCTATACATGCTGCTTCTTCGGAAGACATGCACGTGTAGAACGGCTTTTTTGCTGTATTATCCTGCTTGGCGAGATTTCTCTTTGGATTCTTTAATTACCGTTTCTTTACCGATGATGTGTGGTGGATCGGATTCTGCTGGTACACGATTTTTGCTGTCAGCTGTTTGCTCCATGTGGCAGTTGCCATTCAGCTTGCCGCCATCTTGAATGATAAGTGTTTGGGTTGTAATTGCCCCCGTTAAAGTACCGGAGGAAGTAATGATCAGCCTCCCCTTGGTGACGATATCTCCGAACACTTTTCCTGCAATGGTAATATCACGCGCCGTAATATTCGAGCGAGCAAGACCGCATTCTCCAATGATGACGTCAGCTTTGCATTCGATATCGCCTCGGTGCTCCCCTTCAATGCGAAGACTTGCTTCACAAATTAGCCGGCCCTCGCTTATCGTGCCTTGGCCAATTAATGTATCAGTGGCTGCCAGCCGCTTATGGTCCTTGAACATAAACATTAATCCTCCTTTATTAATGACAAAAATGGCAAAGGGTTAACAGGTTCGTTTTTCTGCATGATTTGAAAATGCAAATGCGGACCAGTGCTTCTGCCGCTCGATCCGAGCAAACCGATCTTTTCGCCTCGAACGACGGTGTCCCCTTCTTTTGCTTCGATTTCCTTTAAGTGCATATAGGCGCTTTGCAGGCCTCCGAGATGATCAATGACGATATATTTGCCCAGCGAATTATTGAAGCCTGTGTCCGATACTGTGCCGTCTGCTGCGCTAAATATGGGATCTCCTAGCTTGCCAGTGATGTCTAGTCCAGCGTGGAAAGCCGTTCGTCCAGTAAAAGGATCTCTTCGATAACCAAATCCAGAGGTCAGCATTTTGGAGCGTGTCGGCCAGCCGGAAGGATAAGCATCAACGGAGACTCGCGTCGCTTGTGCGAGCTGCAGCGTCAACGTTAATGAATCCTCCATCGTCTCTACCATCCGCTGCAAATCGGCGAGATGAAGTCCTGTTTCCTGCGCGAGCAAAATAAACTGTTTGCTTTGCTTCGAATCGTTAATGCTCCGTTTTCCTGTTGAGGAAGTATTGGAAAGAATTTTTACAGTTGTCTCACTTTTGTCTATCGGCGTCAGATAGGTAGAGGTTTCAAGTTTACTGCCATAGTTTGCGATAAATTGCTTCAGCTTTAATTCGAGCTGCTGTAGATCATCGATTTTCTCTTTCATTTCATTTGCTTGCTCGGACAATCCGATTATCTCTTGCTGCAGCGAGACAATAGCTTCGTTTTTATCGGAAACGGTTTGGGCAAATCGTTCGTCTTGTTGTGACATCTGTTCTTCCAATTGGTTCATTTCATAGGCCGACTTTATTTGAAGCCCCGCAATACAGCCCGTAACCGCTATTACTACCGCCGTTGGAGCGGCAAAGACCGATCGCTTTGAAACGTGAAACTGTTTAACGGTTTTGTCAGCGCCGCGCAGCACGACAAAAGACCATTTTGGCTTCTGGACTCGTTTCAATAGACTTCTCCTTCCTACTTAAGATTGGCTATAAACGATCAGAACGTTCTATTGCTATTTATTCTTAAACGAAGTAAAACATGCCATAAAACTTGTGTGAAACATACAAGAAACTTGCGTGAAACTTGTATGAAACGAGAAAGACTGCCCGTCGCACATGAATTGTGCAAGCGGGCAGTCTTTGTAATACGAGATCATCACAACACTTTATTGTGCCAAAGCAAGCTCGATTTGGGCTACTGCTTCCTCTATACCTGGTGTCATTGCAAATGTACGTCCTTGCTGCTGCTCGGCTGGAAGTGAAGCTAGCTGACCGATTCTTCTTTTAACTTCGTTAGAGAGATCGACAACTTGCTGAGCATATTCTTTTGCTTTAGCTTCATCCTTGCCCGTCAGTGCAGTTTGATTTGCTTTGGCGTATGAGGTTATCGCAGCTTCATATAGATTGATGTCCCAAGGGAATTTTTTGACACCTTCATTAATCGTTGCGAGCGACTCTTCAAAAAGTCCTTTTTCTTGCAGAAAACGATATTCCGACATTAGAAGGCTTCGATTATAAGGATCATATTTTCTGCCTTCCTTAACTGTACTAAGTGCCTGATCAAGGAATGTAGCGGTGTTCGTTTGCTTATAAGCCTGCTCCAGCCAGTCAGCTTTCGTTAGCTTATAATAAGGCTGTGTTGGTGAAGACTTAATTGCACGATCAAGAATAGGCAGAAGTTGTTCTAAAGAAGTTTGCTGCCCAACTGCCAAGTCGATAGCTTTATTATAGTTGCCAGTTGCGTTAGTTTCACGAATGGCAATGACGAGAAGGAATATAGACAATAACGCCATAACCGCTGGATATGCGATTTTTGTCCAAGATTTATTAAGCTTGCCATTCATGCGTTCGATTATTAGCTTGTGGCTATATGGAGCAAGCATACAACCGAGAGAAATAAAGACGAGAGAGATAATATAAATATAGCTCATATCAAAATCGATCACACTGTGGACTAGCAGCGCCAAAGAAAAAATGAAAAAGACAAAATGGCTGCCTCTAAGCTCGGGATAACGAATAAAGGATCGGATGTATAAAAAATATACAAACACGAGCAGTCCGACGATTGCTAGTAGACCAAGCCAACCGCTCTCCACAAGAACTTGTACAAAGAAGCTATGTGCTTGTCTGCTCCAATAAGGGTTATTCTGATATTGCTCAAACATGGCTTGCCAAGCGCCGCCGCCGCCTCCAAGCAGAGGGTAATCCTCAGCTACACGAAGACCGTCTTTGTAAAAGGTTAAACGTTCCAAAACGCTGTGCTGTTGGAGGTTAATATTTTCAAAGCGTGCAGCAATTTTGTCAGGAAGCAAGCCGCGAATAGCACTGCTGCCAAGAAGGCTGACCGCTGCTACAGCAGTAAGCACGATTGTAATGACAGGCACAGCCGCAAATGACCATTTGTACGAAGAAAGCTTGGTAAGCTTTGTTTCTAGGAAATTAGCAGCTTTGGCATGGTAAAGCATAATAAGGCCAGTAACAATGAGTAGGCCGAGCACAAGTAATCCCCAGCCCTGCATAGGCAGTGAGCTGAACAAGGAAATTGTACTTGGCGCTTTCGTTTCAGTTGGTTGAACTAGTGCAGCTATTTTATCAGCAATCGTTGTTAGTTTTCCAAGGACAGCCATGGAAACCACTACAGATACGCCCATAAACACGATGTATGTAATTTGCTTCGTTAAGCGTAAGAAAGGCAGCACAATAAGCAGCATAACTGGAATAATAACAATTGCACCGCGTGAATAGGTGAGCATGAATGAAATCCAAATCGGTACAAGCATGGCAGCATGAATGATTCTTGCAGATGGACGCACGCAGTGAACGGCATAATACAAACTAACTAGAAATAAAGCGACTAGGAAGCCGGCGTATGAGTTTGAGTATTGGAATACCGATGAAAGCCGGTAGCCGTCATGTGCAAGCCATAGCGCATCCTTATAATAGATTTGACCAAAAAGGTTGAGTAAACCAAATAGTACAATTAAATAGGAGGAGAGCATAACCGCATATTCGATCGTTTTGCGCGTAAGCTTATTTTCTGCAAAATACAGAGCGCCTATGAATAAAGCAGCAAGTAGGAAAAATACGAGAGTCATAAACTTCGCGTAATAGGTTGAAACCGCCTGCAATGATGACAACCAATAAATGAATGGAAGCAGCATGACGGCAATCGACAAAATTCCGCGATAACTGTTCATCTGTGAGTTGCGATACACATAAAATGCAGTAAAGGCAAGCATCACATAACCGAAGATGAGTGCTCCATAAATAGGGCCTTCAAAGCTTAATTCGTAACCGTTAAACAATGCTCTCTCATAGGGGAAGATGACTAGAAATAGAGCGATTCCAATCGCCCCAATCCACCTCAAAAGCGCAAAATCAGCATTTAAAGTGTTCGTATTCCTTTTTGATTTGTTCCGTGCACTCATTCGTATGTACTCCTCATCCATCGTTATGTAGATATGAAACATTTAGCTTTATTTGTATTTTAACAAATGGGGGAGTAGATTACTATATTAGGAGATGCGATTTGTATGTAGTTTACAAATTTGTAGAATATGAGGTTTTGTCGAAATAGAGATGAAATCGGAAAAATTCTACAATTTATTCGGTGTAAAGGTAGAATAAGGTGTTAATGTGGGAGGAATTTTGGTAAGATAGCAGGGGTATATAGACATTTTCTTTGTGCAATCTTACATATTAAGCAACATTTTTGAAAGAACCACTGTTCTATATGATGGGAATACAAATATGCATTATGAGATTACAAAGATGTTAATGAAATTTGCGGTGGTGTCTTTATGAAAAGGTTAATTTCAAAAATATTATATAAAATGGCAGTGCCAACTAAAAAAGTTGCTGGAATAATTGTACCTGCGCATATTATGAGGCAAGTAAAGAAAGCATTATTAAAATCAGCTTTTCCAATTGAGCAAAAGAATAAATCTATAAAAATTCACATTGGAAAAAAGGGAATTAATTTAATTGGATATGCTAGAGCAGAAATGGGAATTGGAGAATCATGCAGAATCGCGGCTAAATCACTGACAGCAGGTAATTTGGAGTTTGGAATTATAAATTTCAAAGGAACTAATAGCGCCAGGATGTCAGATACATCTTGGGTACATAAGGAAATTGAAGATCCCAAATATGATATAAACGTATTTCATATTAATGCTGAGCAAATGATGGAAATTTATGCTCACTATGGGAATCGAATATTCAATAATAAATACAATATTGGTTATTGGCACTGGGAATTACCTGATTTCCCTGATCAATGGACAGAAAGTTTTAGCCTAGTAGATGAAGTTTGGGCACCTTCTACATTTGTTGCAGAAGCGATTTCAATTAAAAGTCCAGTTCCCGTTATTCGTATTCCCCACAGTATTGAAGTGAAAATAGAACAATACAGAAACAGAAGTTATTATAATCTTCCTGAAGATACATTTTTATTTTTAACCATGTATGATGTAAAAAGCTATCAGGAACGTAAAAATCCACAAGCGTCAATCGAAGCTTTTAAAAGAGCTTTTGGTAAGGATGATATTAATGTGGGACTAATTGTTAAAGTGAACATTAGTAATGCTGAATCTAATGAAATGAAGTTATTAGAAAAATTAATCGATGACTATACAAATATTTACTTAATAAAAGAGGTACTATCAAGAAATGATATAAATGCATTAATCAATGTATCAGATAGTTTCATATCCCTTCATCGAAGTGAAGGTTTTGGTCTTGGTTTAGCAGAAGCTATGTTTCTGAGAAAACCAGTCATTGGAACGAATTGGTCATCTAATACAGAYTTTATGAATGATAGTAACTCATGTCCAGTGAAATATGAACTAGTAAAGCTTGGCAGCACTTTTGGGCCATATGAAGCGTATCAGTATTGGGCAGAGCCAGACGTTGATCATGCGAGTTATTATATGAAGAAACTAGTTAATGAACCAGATTATCGTGATGAGATTGCTAAAGAAGGCGAGCATACGATAAAAACAGATTTTTCGCCAGAGCAAGTAGGACAACTCATGACGAAACGCTTGGAATACATAATGAAATGGAATAATGGAGGTTAATATGACAATTACTTGTGTAATTATGGCAGGGGGCAAAGGCGAGCGTTTTTGGCCAAAGAGTCGAACTAACCTGCCGAAGCAATTTTTAAACATATCAGGCAATAAGTCTATGATTCAACAATCAATAGAGAGATTGGAACTACTAATTTCTATAGACAAGATTTTTATTGTTACCAATGAGCTTTATGCAGAGCTATTGAAGGCACAAATACCTCATCTACCTCACGAAAATATCATTATTGAACCAGTAGGCAGAAATACAGCTCCTTGTATTGGGCTTGCTTCTTTGATTATTGAAGATCGTTATCCTGATAGCACGATGATTGTTATGCCTTCTGATCACATTATTCAGAATGATAAGGGATTTATCGAAATTCTCAAGACGGCTGTAGAAGTTGCAAATGAAAATGGGAACCTAGTAACTTTGGGTATTGAACCAACCTATCCAGAAACGGGTTATGGTTACATAGAAAGCACCGGTATGGATAATCCATTAAACGGAGTTAGTGTTTTTAAAGTTAATAAATTTGTAGAAAAACCTAACTTAGAAACAGCCCAAGTATATTTAGAGGCTGGGAATTTCTATTGGAATAGCGGTATTTTTGTATGGAAAACAACAGTGATTAGAAAATACATAAAAGAGCTTATGCCTGAAATGCACGATATTTTAGAAACGATGAAGTATGCTTTTGGAAAAACAAATCAAAATGATATAATTGCAATGGAATTCGTCAAAATGCCAGATCAATCGATAGATTACGGCATTATGGAAAAGGCGGACGACATATTCGTGATTCCATGCTTATTTGGTTGGGATGATGTTGGCAGTTGGACAGCGCTAGAAAGAATTGATGATTTGGATGAAGATGGAAATGTGATTAAAGGAAATATATTAAATATAGATACTAAACGTTGCATTATAGAAAGCAATGGTAAGTTAATAGCAACCTTAGGAATCGAGGATTTAATTATTGTTGATACAGAAGATGTAACCTTAATTTGTACTAAAGATAAAGCGCAGGAAGTAAAGCTGCTGCTTAAGGAATTAAGGATGCAAAAGCTGGAACAATATCTATAAACATATATAAGGAGAATGAATCACAATGACTAAAAATGCACTAATTACAGGTATTACTGGACAAGATGGATCTTATTTGGCAGAGCTATTACTAGAAAAGGGATACAAAGTATATGGACTACGTAGAAGAACGAGTGTTCCAATTCTAGAGAATATTGAACATATAAAAAATGAAATTGAGTTTATAGATGGGGATTTGCTTGATCAAGGTTCACTTATAAATGCCGTTCGAATTTCTAATCCGGATGAGGTATATAACCTAGCAGCACAATCGTTTGTTGGCACGTCTTGGGATCAACCTGTTTTAACA
>NZ_JBFRDK010000015.1:0-62672 GCF_052113545.1 Paenibacillus sp. TAF43_2 | reverse complement strand
GCATTATAGGTGTAAGCGAGCAGCAGCGAATAAACGCTTTGCATCATTAACGATGCCCCGATTAACAGCCACTGTGTCTGCGATAGTGACGCACTCAAAAGTTCATTAATGAGTGTCGGCAGCAAAACAATAGTCGCAGGCATATAAATCACCCATAAGAACAACGCTTTATCCGTACTTTGCTTAGCTAGCATATTCCACACCGCATGCGCCAAACCGGAACACAAGACAAGAATAAGAGAAATAACAATCAAATAAGAAACACCTCCATCGATCCACATTTAGATTCAACTATCAGTTCCACATATTCCAACACAATATCACACAAACACACACATTTACAATATCTTAATATATACTTTTCATTAGAAAGCAAAAAAGACCCTTGGTATATAACCAAGAGTCTTTAGGACAGTCAAAGTCCCCTTTATTATTCATCTCTACTCATAAACAATCTCAATGCCGCTCCGTTTATATTTATCGACTAGATCAAGACCGATCTTCGAATCTGTAACGAAACGTTCTACATCCGCGCAACCGCACACCTTGAGCAGGGAGACTTGATCAAATTTGCTGCTGTCGGCAAGCGCGATCGTGCTTTTTGCGTTTGCTTGCATAATCTTCTTCACCTGTACTTCACCAATCGCGTTGTCGGTAATGCCTTCGTCCAATGTAACTCCACTCATGCTCATAAAAAACAAGTCTGCATGAAAGCGGGAAGCGAATTCTTCAGCCAAGTCTCCGATAATGCTCTGTTCTGCTTGACGGATAATGCCTCCGATCATGATCAGCGTAAAACCGGGGACATCGATTAATTCATTTACGATTGGCAAGGAATTCGTAATAATCGTCAATCGCTCGAACTTTGTCTTGAGCATCTTCGCAATCTGAGTATTGGTTGTGCTTACATCAAGTGCGATGGACATTCCTTCCGTTACATATCGAATGGCGAGCTGCGACAATTCCGTCTTCTCCGTCAAGTAAATCGATTCACGAATCGGCAGCGGGATTTCCCGGCTGTAATCCGGCTCTTTTAAAATCGCACCGCCATGAACCCTCTGCAATAAGCCAAGGTTCTCCAAATGCTCTAGATCGCGCCTTATCGTTTCAAAAGAGACGCCAAACGATTCCATAAGCTCCGACGCTCGAATCGATTTGTCGCTATTTATTTTTTGGATAATTAATTGATGCCGCTGCTGTGCGAACAATTGCTATCACTCCTCTATGCCGTGCCTTCCGGTAATTCCTGCTTCTTGATTAGTAGTCTACCATAAATCAAGGAAAGAGGCTCAGCCGCTAAGAGCAGTGTTCATCTTGTATCCCTTTCATTCGCGGCATTAAATTTTAGTGCTATAGCGGCYTTCAGCATGCTCATATCACGCTCGCTGTCCAAATAAAGCTGTTCCGCTTCTTGCTGCGTGATCCTCTCGAACCGAAAACGATCGCCGGGCTTTAGCTGTGCAAAAACAGGAATATCGACCGTTGCGACTTGCGCAATACGTAGATAACCGCCCGTTGTCTGTCTGTCCGCCAGCAGCACGATCGGCTCTCCGCCAGCCGGCACTTGGACCGTTCCGTTTGCGACAGCCTCCGAAAGCAGCTCAAGCGGCTTCGCGAGCGTCAGCTTCTCCGTTCCTTCGAGCCGATATCCCATTCGATCGGACTGTGCGGAAATCTGGAAGCTCTGGCTAAATAAGCTCGCCCGGCTTGTCTCTGTAAACAGCTCGTAATGCGTGCCCGTCATCGCGCGAATGATCGGGTCCGCTAGATTGTCCGCTATCGCAAAATGACTCGCATGCCAGAGCGGCACCGCAACGCTGCCAGTACATCCCCGGCGCAAAGCATGCTCCATTCGCTCTGACAGCAAGCTCGGCGCCTTAGCTGCCAGTACATCTCCTGACTTTAATGCCCTTCCGAAATAACCTCCGATTGCGCCGCGCAGATACGTACTTTTGCTTCCCATGACCTCCGGTACATCAAATCCGCCCGCAACGGCGAGATAGGAGCGGCAGCCCGATTGGCAAATTCCGAATTTCACGCTCATTCCCGCGCGAACGAGTACTGGTCTCCATAAAGGCAGCATCTCATCTCCAGCGGTAACAGACATACGCGCGCCGCAAATAGCGAGCAGCGTATCCTTCTCCATAAAGAGCTCCGTTCCGGTAAGCGTAATTTCCAGCACTGCCTCACTTTCCTCGTTGCCGACTAACAGATTAGCCGCACGCGAAGCTCCCGTATCCATAGCCCCGCCGGCGACTACGCCGTATTTTTGATACCCATGCCTTCCGAGATCTTGTACAGTAACGAGCAAGCCGGGACGAACCACTTTTATATTCATAATTCACCTTCTAAATAAAGCTTGTACTGCCGCTCCGTTATCGGCTTAAATCTAATCAAGTCCCCCGGTCTAAGCAGGCTGGGAATCTCGTCCTGAGGACGAAATAGAGCAAGCGGCGTTCTGCCGATCAGCTGCCAGCCGCCCGGCGTAGCAACCGAATATATGCCCGTCTGCTTGCCAGCTATGCCGACGCTGCCCTGAGGAATGATCGTCCGGGGCCTCTGATGCCTTGGCGCGGCAATCCGCTCAGACATTCCTCCCAAATAAGGAAAGCCTGGCGCAAAGCCGAGCATATGGACCAAGTAGCTGCCACCAGCATGTATAGCGATCACTTCCTCCTCCGGAAGTCCGTTAAGCTCAGCAACTAGGCTAAGGTCAGGACCGTACTCTCCGCCATAGCAAACCGGAATTTCAATCGTTCTATCCGCCTGATCGGAAGAGTGCAGCTGCTCTATAGATAGATATGTCTGCACTCTCGCGCATACCGTTTCAAAGATTGTAGCATGCTGAAGCTCGGCTGCAGTGCGGCTTCTCTTCACCAGCAGCGGTTCATAGTGGATCGCCGCCGAGACAAAGGATGGGACGCATTCAATGAACCCAGCAAATGGTTTCCACTCCAAACAGCGGCTTAAATTCATGACCGTTCGGTTCGTTTCTTCGTCAATGGAGCTGCCTAAACGGATAATAATGGCAGAGTCACCAAGCGGCAGCATTTCAATAGGAGCCTGAGGTTCCGTTGCAGCCTTCTCCATGCTCATACACCCGCCTTCTGAACAGATATGCTCGCTGCCTCTAATGCCGCCCGCAGTCTTATGACATGCTCTACTGCGCCTGGCGTATCCCCATGCACGCATACCGTATCCGCCTTCAAAATAACGCTATGATGCTGTCTCGATTTGACCTCGCCATCTCTGATCATGCTTATCGTCTGCTCTGCAGCGCGAACAGGATCAACAATAACAGCGCCTTCCGTCCCTCGCGGCGTTAGTGAGCCGTCCGACTCGTAGGTTCGGTCTGCGAATACTTCATGGATGGTACGCAAGCCTATAGCTTCGCCTGCGTGAATAAGCTCACTGTCCGCTAATCCGAACAGCATCAGACTCGGTTTAACCTTATATATTGCCTCTGCTATCGCATCGGCTAACGGTCTGCTCTTCGCAGCCATATTATACAAAGCGCCATGCGGCTTCACATGTGCGACGCTTCCACCTTCTGATTTGGCAAAAGCATACACCGCGCCCAGCTGATAAACCGTCAGCTCATATGCCTCCTCCGGCGTTATGGCCATCACCCTTCGGCCGAAGCCTGCCAAATCCGGCAGCCCCGGATGCGCTCCAATGGCTACATCATGCTCTAGCGCCAGCTTAACCGTGCGCCGTATTGTCGCTGCATCCCCAGCGTGAAAACCGCAAGCGATATTCGCTGAAGTAATATATTTCATCAGCTCGCTATCGAGGCCAGCTGTGTAAACCCCAAAACCTTCTCCCATATCGCAGTTTAAATCCACGCGAAACATATGCTCTCCCCCGTCTGCTCGCCTGCCAAAGCTAGCTCTATTTCCAAAATTATATCAAATTTCAGCTCGAAAATAAGCAGCCCTATCCTCTGCGTATCTCCACCATAAGGCTAAACTACAAAAAAAAGAAGCAACGCCGGTCCAGCGCTGCTTCTTCCATATTATTTGTTTATTCCCCGCCCATAAATACGTAACGGCCAATGATAAGCACCGCTAGAATCCACATGAGCCAGTGAACCTTGTATTTGCCTTTGCCTGTTACATTAGCAACCGTTGCAAGCAATACGTACGATACGATACCGAACGAAATACCGTTTGCAATGTTGTAAGTTAGCGGCATAAGTGCAAGTGTCAAGAAGGATGGAATCGCATAAACCATATCTGAAAAATCGATATCTTTTACCGATTGCATCATCAGCACGCCTACGATAATGAGTGCAGCAGCTGTAGCCGCGCCTGGAACAAGCGCAACGATTGGAGACAAGAAGATAGCAAGCAGGAAGCAAACGCCTGTCGTTACTGCCGTTAGACCCGTACGTCCGCCTTGCGCAATACCTGCAGAGCTTTCTACGAATGCGGTAACTGTACTTGTACCAAGCACCGCGCCGCCGCTGACGCCGATCGCATCAACGAACATCGCTTTACCTACACGTTTTTTACCCTTTTCAGCGTCCTTCATGTAGCCCGCACGGTTTGCTGTACCAACAAGCGTACCGAACGTATCGAACATTTCGACGAAGGTAAATGTAAGGATAACCGTTACCAGTCCGACTTCAAATACGCCTGCAAAGTCAAAATGCCAGAAGTTCATTTTGGAGAAATCAGGCACCCATGTTTGACCAGTGAATGCTGCTTTCACATCAACATGGCCCATTAGAATAGCAATAACAGTCGTACCAAGAATACCGAACAAAAGCGCTCCCGGTACACGCAGTACCATCAGCACGCCAATAAGGAGCAATGCGATCACGGTAAGTACAACCGTTTCATTATGGAAGCTTCCCAGTTGAATAACGGTTTCGGAGCCGCTCACTGGTGTGAATTTACCTGCTTTAATGTCTGTGAAGCTTGATACTGCGATTGTCATAATACCGCTGTTTTTCAAGCCGATAATGGTGATGAACAAGCCGATACCGACTGTGATCGCATGCTTCAAGCTGTCTGGAACAGCTGTGATAAGCATTTGGCGAATTTGGGTAAGCGTCAATATGATAAAGATAATACCTGAAATAAATACTGCGGTTAGTCCCATTGCTGGTGAGATCGGTGCGTCCGTTGACGCCGATGCGATAACGACCGATGCAAAATACGCGTTAAGACCCATACCTGGTGCTAGCGCAACTGGGAAGTTAACGAACAAGCCCATTGCAATGGTGAAGATACCTGCTGCTAATGCCGTTGCAAGAAACACGGCAGTCCAATCCAAGCCAGCTGGCGTTAGTATGATTGGATTGACGGCTAATATGTAAGCCATCGTCATGAAAGTCGTCAGCCCCGCCATAATCTCTGTTCTGACATTTGTTCCGTGTTCCTTTAAGCGAAAGAAACGTTCCATTTTGATTACAAACCTCCCAAAAATGTGGTGGAACAAACAAAGAAGCCTAGTAAAAATGCAATAGATCGCATTTCTCTTAGGCTCTGCAAAAAGGGGAAAAAGATACCCGCTGGACCGCTGCGAGCTTTTTCCGCCTATTTCGTAGCCTGATCATTTACGGTGACCGAGTAGAGACTCTCAAGCCGATTCTTGAGATTATACGAAAAGATATGCTGTTGTTGTTTTCCGATTTCAATTTTAAAGAGAAGTTGCCCATTTTGTCAACAACTTTTACGAACGTTATTGGCAATACATACGTATAACATTCGTTTTTAGCAAACATTTCTAATATTCTACCTTTTTTTGACGAGTGAACGGTACATAAGAAACAGGAAGTATGGAGCTCCAATCAGCATAATGATGAGCCCGGAAGGAATCTCCTTCGGAGCCATTACCGTTCTTCCGATCGTATCCGCAATTACAAGCAGCAAGGCGCCGAGCAGACCTGACAAGATGATCGAGCGCCTTGTGTGATGTCCGACCATCATCCTTACCGCATGCGGCGCCATCAATCCAAGGAAACCAATCGTTCCTACGCTCGCCACCGCTCCCGCAGCAAGCAGCACGCCAATGATCATAGCCCAAAGCCGTGTACCTTTGACCGGTAAGCCAAGACCTGTCGAGCTTTCATCTCCGAAGGCGAGCAGATCAAATTTCCTGCTCAAATAATAGGCCGCCGGTACAAGAATAAGCAGAAAAATGAAAATGCTGTTAAAATGGCTCCAGCTTCGGCCATACGTCGTTCCCGTTAGCCAAACAAATGCCGTACTGCTCCATAGGCTTGCCTTTACGATCATCGCCTGAATGCCAGCAGCTCCGATGGCGGACACCGCGATGCCAAGCAGGATGAGAACGGATGGGTTAAGCGATTTGCGCCAAGCTAAGAAAAATACAACAGCGGCAGCTAGAGCGCCGCCTGTAATAGCGGCAATGGGCAGCGCGAAGATCGGCAGCGTTGGCCATGCAACGAGCACGACCAAGGCGCCAAAGCCCGCACCCGAGGTGACGCCGATAATAGAAGCATCTGCGAGCGGATTGCGAACAGCGCTTTGAATAAGCACGCCGCTGATTGCGAGCGCGATGCCTCCCCCTGCTGCAACGAGGGTGCGCGGAAGCCTTAGATTCAGCAGCACTGAGTAGGAATCGTCTCCTGCTCCGAAAAGGCTTCTAAGCAATTCCATAATCGGTATTCTTGTTCCGCCGAGCGACAAGCTAACGAGAATGACCGCAGCCAGCAATACGGTCATGGCTATGGCAGTCGGTGCAAAACGCAAGCGGAATGGAGCTCCTCCAATGCTCATCGACGACTGCCCTGAGCCCGAACCGGAAATATTTTTCATCTTGGTAAGCACCAGCCAAATAAGCCAAGGCGCCCCGATAATCGCCATGACGGCGCCTACCGGCATTTCGCCGAGACTGCTTCGTACCATGCGGGCAAGCACATCCGCTGCCGTTATGAGCAGCGCTCCCCAAAGCGCGCTCGCAGGAATGAGCAAACGATGATTTCGTATGCCGGAGAGCCTAACCAAATGAGGAGCTACAAGACCAACGAAACCAATCGGCCCTACGACGCTGACCACGATGGCTGCCATAAGCACAGAGAGCGCCAGCCCTCCCGCCCGGGTTAAGCCTACGCGCTGCCCTAATGAACGAGCAGTCGATTCGTCCAGCTCGAGCGCATCGAACTTGCGTCCGGCAAGTATCGCAATGACGAGCAATGCCGCCACAAGCGGCCAAGCATACTTCACGCCGCTCCAATCAAGCTGAATTAATGTGCCTCCACCCCAAAGAAACAACGATTGCGTTTCCGTCGCTTTAAAAATATGTATTGCCGACGTAAACGCACCGAGCACCATCGAGACGATCATCCCTGATAGCGCTAGCCGAACCGGCGTTGCCGCCCGCCCGCCGCCAAGAAAATAAGCAGCGAGTGCCGCAAGGAAACCTCCCACTGCCGCCAGCAGGAAAGGTGCCTCATGCTGCAGTGCAGGAAAAGCGACCATGCCGAGCACAACCATAAAATTGGCTCCAGCATTAATGCCCAGTGTATCGGAGGCCGCAAGCGGGTTTTTCGTTATCGTTTGCAATAACGCTCCTGCCGCCGCTAACGCAGCTCCCGCTATAATGCCGATAACGGTCCGCGGCATTCTAATATCCCAAAGCAAATTATGCTCCATCACATCCTGCCGATGAAGCAAGCCGTCAAATACGACTGCTGCTGGAATCTTTGCTTCCCCGAAGCAAAGGCTCAGTATGAACAGAAAGAAAAGGGCGGCAAGGCCGCCCCCAAATATACCAATCCTTCGCCAAATCATACCCAATGAGGCTTCTTTATTTTGCTTCTTCATGAGCTCGCTCATTTCGTTAATGTATTTACGACTTGGTCTACGATGACTTTGGAGGAGATCGGACCGCCGAACACCCATGTCGTGCTGTCGAGAGCAAACGTACGTTTTTCTTTCACGAAATTAAGACCGTTCCATACCGAATTGTCTTTCAGTGTGCCTGAAAAAATGTCGTCATCCTTTTGAACGATATAGATCAGGTTCGTATCTTGAATAGCCGGCAGCGCTTCTACCGTCGAAGTAGTAAAGCCATACATTTCGAACTGCTCCGGTTTCCAATCGTTTTTGAGGCCAATTCGATCCAGCGTTTGAACCGCTAGCGAATTATCCATGAATAGACGCATCGTTGCAGCATTCTGATAGCTGAAGGCTTGCGTCAGCACATAGTTCAGGCCTTCTTTGCCTGCTGCAGCAAGCTTCGTTTTTGCATCCGCATAATGCTGATCCAGATCGGCAAGTACTTTGTCGCCTTCTGGTGTTTTGCCGACTGCTGCCGCAATAGATTTGAATATATCGATCATTTGCGTGTATTGGTCGCCTTTGCCTTCAGCCGGATAAAGGCTGAATAGCAGCGTTGGCGCAATGCCCTTCAGCTGATCGTAGATCGCTTCGTGGCTGTCCGTAATGCCAATAATGAGATCAGGCTTCAAGGCTGCGATCGTCTCAAGGTTTGGCTCGTGGCGGAAACCAACGTCCGTCACGCTTGCGTCAAGCGGCGCCTCTCCTGTTACCCATTGCTTATAACCCTCGTTGTCCGCGCTGCCTACCGGCTGCAATCCAAGGGCAATCATGTCCTCTGTAAACGTCCACTCCAGCACAACAACCTTTTGAGCCGGCTTCTCAAGGGTAACCTCACCTTTCGCATCCTTCACAACAATCGGACCATCCGCTTTCGCGCCAGCGTCGTTCGTAGCAGGAGCGTTAGTGCTTGCCTTGTTTTCTTCCTTGTTATTCGCCGCATTATTCGTACCGCAGCCTGCAGCCACCACCATTACGACGATGGCCATAATCAAACTCATTAATCGTTTGTTCATTATTTTCTTACCCCCTATTTGTTTAAACCCTGCTTCATTCGCTGGGTTGATAACTAATCCCATTTTAGTGATAATGATTATCATGTTCAAATGCTTTTGTTATCATATAATCGATAGCACTAGATGTCAATGTAAATATTTTGTATTTCCAGCTAACTCCCGATGTGAAATCAATAGTTAATAGCAAGCCAAAAAAGGGCGGGAGCTATGCTCCTGCCCTTCTTGTCTACTGCTTTGCAGCCTAGTTTATTCTTTGAAAAAATTCGGCAAATACTTTTTGTTTGCCTCAAGCATTTCTTCAAGCAACGCCTTAGCCACCGCTACGCTTGGAACAAGCGGGTGATGAACGAGCGCTTGCAGCGCGATCCCTTTATCTCCGCTGATTGCAGCTTCAATAGTTAGCGATTCATACGTTTTTACAGCATGCATAAGACCTTTAATTTGCTCTGGAACACGCTGCAAAGGCAGTGGAATCGGGCCTTGAGCCGTAACGACACAGTTAACCTCGATGCTTGCATCTTCAGGCAGAAAATCAATAATGTTGCCGTTTCTAACGTTCAACGTCTGAATATCACGTTTGTCGGTATATAGAGCATGCATCAAGTTAACAGCTGCCTCAGAGTAGTAAGCACCGCCGCGCTGCTCAAGCTGCTTTGGCTTCTCCGTCAAATTAACATCCTTGTACAGCTCAAACAATTCCGTTTCGACCCGGCTTACAACTTCTGCGCGCGTGCCGTTTTTCTCTAGCGAGTCTTTCATATCCGCGAGCATCGAATCCGTCATATAGAAATAACGGAGGTAATACGTTGGTATCGCGCCTAATGAGCGAAGGAAATCTGCATCCCAGTCAAACGCGGTTACGTTTGTAGCTGAATAGTCGCGACCGGCTCCGATCATTTCGTCCAATTTGTCCTCACCGTTTACATAAGCGGCTGTAACCCAGTGCAAATGATTGATCCCTACGAATTCAGGCAATACTTCACTCTCGCTAACGCCATACTCTTTAGCCAGAAACTTTTGAAAGTTAATTGGTGAATTGCATAGACCAACTGTTTTTACTTTGCTGTATTTTTGAACCGCTTCAGTTACAATACCTGCTGGATTCGTGAAATTAAGCATCCATGCATTCGGCGCAAGCTCTTCAATATCCTTACATATATCTAGAATGACAGGTACAGTTCGAAGCGCTTTAAACATGCCGCCTGGTCCAGTCGTCTCTTGTCCAATTACACCATGTGAAATAGGAATATGCTCATCACGGCGTCTTGCTTCCAGCAAACCTACCCGCATTTGTGTCGTTACGAAATCTGCACCAGCGATCGCTTCACGACGGTCAAGCGTTAGTTTCACTTCGATTGGCAGGCCAGCTTTCTCTACCATCCGCTTCGCAAGCTCGCCAACGATTGCCAGCTTATGACGACCTTCTTCGATATCAACAAGCCAAAGCTCACGAATCGGCATTTCATCATACTTTTTAATAAAGCCTTCTACGATTTCTGGCGTATACGAGGAACCGCCGCCAATGACGGCGACCTTTAGTGGTTTTTTGGACATGTGAATGAGCCTCCCTTAAATGTTTAAACTAGTTTTAAAATGTAATTTTTCTAAGTGCTGCGTCTACCGCTTCATCAATTACAATGCCGCTGCTATCCATCGCACTCATTACTGCTCCAATAACGGGATCGACCGTCAATCTGACCGTACGCGCTTGCGGCGAAACCGCTACAACTGCTTCACTGATTGCATCGACCATATGTGTAGAGCCGCCTCGCGACATTACGCTGCCAGCAAGGACAACATCGAATTTTTCTTTTTCCATGCCTAGCCGCTTAATCAAAGCATTTACAGAGTTCGCATGCTCACGTCCAGCCTCCTGCAAAAGACGAATCGCTACTGCATCACCCAGTGCTGCAGCCTCAAACATAACCTTCGCAAGCTCATGGGACGGACGTTTGCCGTTGTCCAGCGCATCATCGTACATCTCTTGAACCGTGTGATACCCAAGCCGCTGGGGAACCATTTCGCTAAGAAGCGTCGCTTGCTCTCTGCCTTCCCAAGCACGAATTGCACTCCGGAAAGCATGGATAGCCAGATCCGTTCCCGAACCATGTCCATCCCCGAATAAATAACCAAAGCCGCCGTATTGCAGCTCTTCACCTTGCGGGTTGCGGGCAGCAGCGTTAAAGCCAGTTCCGCTAATGATGACCGCTCCGTATGATCGGTTCGTCCCCGCACGCATACCAATCATGGTGTCGCATGCTATCGCGTGATTTTTATAGTCAAGTGAAGCAATCATCGGTCTTAAAATTGCATAGTCAGGCTCACGATCTGCTCCAGCAAGTCCGAAATAAGCAAATGTCACCTGATCCTTCGTCACGCCAGCATCCTGAAGCGCTTGCTGACAAGCATGATCTATGCTGTTTTTTGCTGCATCAAAAGCGGTTTGGTGATTCCCATTTCCGCCGAGGCCTCTGCCGAGTACACGTCCTGTCTCATCTACGAGCAGAGCATGTGTCTTGCTGCCTCCTGCATCTATACCAAGGAAAATAATATCGCTCACACTCCTTATTTGTACTTTCTTCTATTTTAAAATAAAAAACATCGTTATTCTAATGAAAAAGAACGATGTTATAATACTATCTTACTGTCTTTTAGGATCGCAGCTCGGATGGGAGCTTACCTACATGCTGCTTGAACAGCCGATTGAAATTAGATAAATTGCGAAATCCGCATTCAGCTGCTACTTCAATAATCTTTTTGTCTGTGGATTCAAGAAGATAAGCCGCCTGTGACAGCCGCATCTGTATCAAATAATCCATGGGCGAGGTCCCAACAACCTGCACAAACAACGTGCTGAACCGAGAGGGACTCAAATGCGCGGCCTCTGCCAGCTCTCCAAGCGTCCATGGATAGGATATATCAGCCTCGATGTCATTCAGCACGCCTCGAATCGTTTCCATACCCCGCACATGCTGCGCTCCCGTTTCGTTATTTTTTGCAAAATAGCGATTGACGAATGCAAGCAATTGAATGAGCTTCGCCCGCACCACCACTTCAAAATGCGGCTCCTTCAGCTCAAACTCAGCAGACATATCCTTAATAATGCCGCCAAGCTCTCCCAGCTTCGGATGCTCTCGATCAAGCACATGATCAAATCTTAACCCAATATCCCGAAATGGAATAAGCAGCTCCGCATCGTAGCGCTGCTCTAAAGCAAGGTAAGACGAATCAAACATAATAATGCTCATGACCAGCTCCTCTGACTCAAACGCACGGTGCAAATCATTGGAATGAATAAGTACGATGTCTCCTTGCTGGAAGTCATAACGGCTCCCGTTGATCAGATAGTAGCCGCTCCCCTTCTGTATGTAGTTAATTTCGAGCGCTTTATGCCAATGCAGTCTTTGAAAGGTCGGGGAAACCCCTACAGATTGCGAGATCATAATGGGAAAAGCTTGCGGAAGCTCGATCCGATCTTCGCTGATTGAAGGATATAGGTTCATTTTATTCTCCTTAAAGTTTTGCGAATGCAAAACTACTCCATAAAAACAAGTTAAAATTTACTATTGTTCTCATCAAAGATTATAGCAGAAATCAGCGTCTTGACGACATCTGTAAGCATTTGGTATTGTATAACCATCGGTTAGTAACCAGTGGTTACTAACATAAAGAGGAGTGAATGATCATCGCTACTAAAAAAGAAATACGCGCAGAGGAAACAAAACACGCCATCATCGCCGCAGCTGAGAAGCTGTTCGGGGAACGCGGATACGATTCCGTTTCAATAAGAGAAATTGCTAAGGAAGCCGGCTGCTCTCATACTACGATCTATATTTATTTTCAAGATAAAGAAGCGTTGCTTCATGCCTTATCTATGCAGCCCTTACAGCTGTTAAAAGGTGAATTAGACACACTTGCAAAAGACGCCTTCCTATCCGCTGACGAGAAGCTTAAGCGAATGAATGATTTGTTTATTCGGTTCTGCTTAAACAACAGAAGCATGTACGCTATATTTTTTGAAGTTAAATCCTCCCGTGTCGATGAACTGGAGCCTGAGCTAGAAATCAATCGTGTGCGCAATCAGATGTTCAACGTTATCGTCCAGCTTTTGAAAACAAATCTTAATTTGCCTGAGGGCGAGCAGCTCCTAAGCTGCTCACGCATTTATTTCTATATGCTGCGCGGGATTGTCGGCACCTATACCCATTCGGAAGAGAGTGTGGACGCCATTTTCAGCCGACTCTCCACTACCTTTGATCATGCCTTTGAAGCACTCCTTATTGGATTCGACAAGCAGATAAACGAAAGAAGGGCTGATACATGACTTTTTTATTGTTTCTCTTTCTATTTATCGTCGTATGCGGCTGGCCGGATGCACGAATTGAACGAAAGGTGGCGAAGTAAATGCTGGCTGGACATTTTGGACTTGCGGCCATTGTAAAAGCGATGGAGCCCAAGGTACCCTTGTGGGTTCTGATGGCAAGCACGCAGCTTCTCGATATCGCATTTATCCCGCTCCTGCTCACAGGGGCAGAATCTATTGATAAAATAGGCGACGGAGGTTATGGTGAAGCTGTTATCCATGCTGACTATACACATTCTCTGGCTGGAGCTTTGCTAATAGCGATTGTTGCTGCTTTAATTTCATGGCGTATATGGAATAAGCGAAGTGCAGCCATCATTGGCTCACTGGTCTTCAGCCATTGGTTGATTGACCTGCTCGTACATCGCAGCGACATGCCGCTCTTGCCCGGAAATTTCGGCGATTTCCCTCTACTCGGCTTCGGACTGTGGAAGCTGCCGGCAATTAGCGCCATATTAGAGCTGTCCCTAGTTCTAGCGGGTGCCTGCCTATATATTTGGTCCATTAAGAAACGATTGGCAAAACAAAACCAAGCTGGCGCCTCTACCCCTGTACATTCGAAACGAACCTATGGTGCAGGCTGGATCATGGCGGTATTCCTAATCCTGACATTTGCGGCCGATTATTTTTCACTCTAAAGCACAATCATACAAAGCCCAAAAACTCCGCAAACCAGCCAGCAGGCTGATACGAGAGTTTTGGGCTTTTTTCGTGATTTAAAATAGGGCTCATTTACACGATTATTTTCCTTGACAAAGTATTCCATTCGAGATACATTACATATATCAAATAGATATATCAAATTGATGCATTAAGGAGAACGACAATGATTGAGCTTGTTACTTTAGGAATGCTGATGCAAGGAAAAATGAGCGGTTATGATATTAAAAAAATAACAGAGCAATCAATCGGAATCTTTTACAAAATGAGCTATGGAAGCCTGTACCCCGGACTTAAGCGTCTAGTAGAAAGTGCATACGTGACGGAAGAAGAAACGAATGACAGCAAAAACAAAAAGATGTACAGCATCACAAGCGAAGGGCAGAAGCATTTTATGCAGTGGCTGAGAGAACCCCTTCAATCGAATAAACGGGAGTATCTCATTAAAATCTTCTTTTACGATTACCTTGATGAGCCTACGAAAAAGCAAAACTTAATGGCGTATCAACAAAACATCGCGCGCAACATTGCTCAAATGGAGGCAGTTCAGTCCATCGTGTCCAAGGAGCTGGAGCAGCTCGAAGATAAAAACGCCTATTATTACCGCGTATCTGTCATGCATTACGGCTTGCATTTTTTTAAGATGGAAAATGAATTTTTAAAAAAAATAATCGAAAAAGAGGAATTCTAAATGAATACAACGGACAGCTTTACAGTAAAAAGACCTATTGTTGCGCTTATTCTAATCGAGCTTATGCTGATGGTTTTTGTAGCCGGCGGCAGCGCCTACGTATCGATTGCTGAACTTACGCATCCACTCGCTCCATTCCTAGGCTTTATTCCAATAGCATTATTTCTAGTGCTCTATATGGCGGTAAAAAAACGGTGGAGCACCTTTTATTTCAGCGGTGTTTCCAAGCTTACAAAGCAGCAATGGCTTGAATATCTTCCTCTGCTGCTCGTCTTAATCGTCTTATTGATCGCCAACAAAGGCTTTCAACCCGCTTCCTTCTCGTTTTTCGCTTATATGCTGTTGTCGCAGCTGTTCTTAGTAGGATTTGTAGAGGAAACATTGTTCCGGGGAGTGATGCTGCGGATTCTAATGCCAAAAGGTAAAACGACAGCAATCATCGTCTCCAGCGCGTTGTTTGGTGTTACACATGCTTTGCAGGCGCTTGGCGGCCAATCGCTAGAGGACACTCTTTTACAAATTGGATATGCGTTTATTTTGGGCTTTGTATTGACGATGCTGGTCGTTCGGAACCGCGCCATTCTGCTCACAATCCTTTTCCACGGCTTGCACAATTTCCTTAACTTCACAGGCAATGATCCAGGCACACATCTATACGACTATCTCGTCATCGCTATTCTTGCCATTCAATTAATCTGGCTGCTTTCTTCCTCCAAAAAAAATTCGATGAACACAAACACCATTTACACCTAATATGAAGCGCTAGCATCAGTTCCATCTTAAATAAAAAAAAGACTGGAATATCGGAAAACCGATGCTCCAGTCTTTTTAAATGTACGCTTATTCCCACTCAATTGTTGCTGGTGGCTTAGAAGTTACGTCATAGACGATACGGTTAACGTTGTCTACTTCGTTAACGATACGTACGGAGATTTTCTCAAGCACATCCCAAGGGATACGTGCCCAGTCTGCTGTCATTCCGTCGATTGAAGTTACAGCGCGGATACCAACTGTGTACGAATACGTACGAGCATCGCCCATAACGCCTACGCTCTTCATGTTCGGAAGCGCAGTGAAGTACTGCCAAATTTCACGGTCAAGACCAGCTTTTGCAATTTCATCACGAAGAATCGCATCCGACTCACGAACGATATGAAGCTTGTCCTCTGTTACTTCGCCTAAGACACGAATCGCAAGACCCGGACCTGGGAATGGCTGACGCCATACGATAGCTTCTGGAAGACCACATTCTTCACCGACTTTACGAACCTCATCCTTGAATAGCGCTTTAAGAGGCTCGATAAGTTTAAACTTAATGTCCTCCGGCAAACCGCCAACATTGTGGTGAGATTTAATCGTTTGAGCTGTAGCTGTACCGCTCTCCACGATATCTGTGTAAAGTGTGCCTTGTGCCAAAAATTCAAAGTCATCCAGCTTGTCCGACTCTTCTTGGAACACATAAATAAATTCGTTGCCGATAATTTTACGTTTTTGCTCTGGATCTTCTACGCCCTTCAGCTTGCCAAGGAAACGCTCTTGCGCGTCGATTTTGAGCACTTTCATATCGAATTTGCCTACGAATGTTTCCATAACGCCTTCGGCTTCACCTTTGCGGAGCATGCCGTGGTCGATAAACATACAAGTAAGCTGATCGCCGATCGCTTTGTGAAGAAGAATAGCTACAACAGAAGAATCTACGCCGCCGGAAAGTGCACATAGTACTTTTTTGTCGCCAACTTCATTGCGAATATCTCGAATAGCATCTTCAATGAACGATTCCATCGTCCATGTGCCATCACAATCACAAACATTGTAAAGGAAGTTGCGAATCATTTCATTACCGAATTCAGAGTGACGAACCTCTGGGTGGAATTGAACGGCAAAGAATCCGCGGTCTGGATTGCTCATTGCTGCAACAGGAGCATGATCCGTGCTTGCATCAACTTTAAAGCCTTCAGGCAGCTCGACTACGTGGTCGCCGTGGCTCATCCAAACCGTTTGAACTTTATCTAAGCCAAAGCCGATTTGCGAACCTTCCACAAATTCAACTTCTGCTTTTCCGTATTCACGTTTGCCAGCGCGCTCAACCTTACCATTAAGCTGATGCGACATAAGCTGCATACCGTAGCAAATACCGAAAATTGGAATGTTCAAATCATAAATCGCAGGGTCAACCATTGGTGAATTTTCTTCATAAACGCTTGCCGGTCCTCCCGAGAATACGATACCCTTCGGCTGTAGTTCACGGATCCGTTCTACCGACGTGTTATACGGCAATAGCTCGCTATATACGCCCAAATCACGAATACGGCGTGCAATAAGTTGGTTATATTGTCCTCCAAAATCGAGTACAACGATGATTTCATTTTGCTTAGTCATTACCGAGCCTCCCTCAAATTATGTAGTAATTATATATAAGGCTGTTTAAGCGAGTCAAGGCAAAGCGGAGTGACAATTCATTGAAGTAAAAATGTAACCGCTTATCTGCTTGATTATACGCATATAAATAGAATGTTATTTAATGTGCCAAGTCATACGGAATAGTTGAAAAAAATATGAGCAGCTGCAGACTGCTGCTTCATTCCATCCATACTTTTTTCATACGGCTGCCTAAGTTGAGATCAGATTATATAGTAAAAACGCTTGGTAATTGTGCAACTAAGCTCATTACGACAGTTTCAACAGCTGCTTGAGACATTAACGGGAAAAGCTCCTGTTAAAATGTCTCATAATGAGCTTTTCAGCAAATTAACAGAAAAAACTCCCGTTAATTCTCGAGAAATAGCCATTATCAGCTAAATCATCAACAATTAACGGGAGAAATTCCTTCTATTGCAGAAAATGCTCAAAGGTACACCATTTTAACGGTAGTTTTTCCAGCTATACTGCGTTTCATGTTTCGTTATATAAATCGACTTAAAGCTTAGCCCTTTAGGTGCCAAAATGTATCATCGTCTCCTGCAACTATTTAGGAGCTTTGACTGGCATGTCGCTTCTCTTCTGCTTTTGCAGATTATCCGCGGAGTGTTTCTTCACTTTCTGAATGGGCTGCTTGTCCAACACTCGCAAAACTGTCCGCAGTGCAGAAGGAGTAGGTGCACCCGGCCAAGGACCAGGCGCAGCAAAATGTGCTTCCTCAAGCCAGCTTGTGAGCTGGCGCAGCGCGTCCTGCTGCTCCGCACCGAGCGTCGGCTCAGCAGCGCTCGCATATTCACGCGCCGTCTGTCCCGGCGCCTGCACGCCGAAACGGCGCTGCAGCAGCGGCGCTAACGCGCTGCTCACAGCAATGAAGCTCGCGCGAATCCGCCCATCGGCGTCGTGCGGCGTTTTTCCACTGCGCGGCGCCATATCCGCCACCGCGCCGCCAGTGCCAGAGCGCAAGCGCGCGACCGCCGCTGGCGCTGCATCTATGTCCGTCACAGATTCATGTGACGGATAAGGCGCGGCTGCGCCGGCGAGCTTCGCGATGCCGGCGTGAGCCGCGCCATAACGGCGCAGCGCCAGCGAGAGGCGAAGCCGCTGGTGCTGCGCCGCAGCAATGGCCGCGGCCGCGAGCGCTAGCGCGGCCGCGCCTGCGGTAACTACAGCGGCGGGCGATATCGCCGCTGCGCTCTTGGCGGCGCTTTGCGCCGCATGCACGAGGGCGTCAGCTCCTCGTGCAATGGCTGCTGCCGCCGCCTCGAATGAAGCAGCGAGCCGCGATAAGCTGGACTCGCTAAGACTGCTTGCTCCTGTTGCCGCTGTTCCTGCTGCGCCCATCGCTGGAGCAGCAAGCTGTCCGTCCACAGAACCGACGGACGCGATAGTCGATACATCGCTGAATCCCGGCGTCGGATCAAAGGGCACCCAGCCTGCGCCTGGAAAATACACTTCAACCCAAGCATGCGCATCTGAGCTTTTAACCTCATAATCCACCAGCTTCAAACTATTTTCAGTTGTTTGCCCAGCACGATTACTTTCTGCGCTTTGCTGTCCACTCTTCATATTTCCTGTACTTGTATTTAGCGTTCCTTGCGCTCCGCTATCATGACTTTCAATACTCAACTGTTCACTATTCATACTTCTTCCAGTACTCGTATCTATCGTCCCTTGCGCTCCGCTATCATAACTTCCTATACTCAGCTGTTCACTATTCATACTTCTTCCTGTACTCGTATCTATCGTCCCTTGCGTCCCGCTATCATGACTCCCACTACTCAGCTGTTCATTCTTCATACTTCCTGTACTCGTATCTATCGTCCCTTGCTTCCCGCTATCATAACTTCCACCGCTCGAACTCAGCGAGCCTATCTCCGCACTCTCTATCCCTTCAGTACCCGCTTCTTTATTCAAATTATCAGTGTTACTTACCGCGCTCTCACCCACTGGAGTGCCCGAAGTAAAGCCTTTCACCCATCTAGCGGGTATCCCTTGCGAACGAAGCAATACGACCATGGCTGTGGAGAAATGCACACAATAGCCCTGCCGCTGCTCGAAGAGGAAATGATCGACAAAGTCGCTTCCTTCCGGCGGAACTGTACTGTCCTCCAACGAGTAGGTATAGCTCGCTTTCAAAAAGTCCTCGATCGCCTTCACCTGATCGTAGCGGCTTGTAACCCCGCCGCCGGCAACCTCAGCAGCTAATGCAGTTACGCGGCTTGGCAGACTGCTCGGCAGCTGCAAATAAGGCTCAAGCTCCGCAGCACTTTCTACTGTTGCCGCCTGCGCTCCGTCACCTGTCGATAAATTA
Source organism: Paenibacillus sp. TAF43_2 (assembly GCF_052113545.1). Lineage (NCBI taxonomy): Bacteria > Bacillati > Bacillota > Bacilli > Caryophanales > Paenibacillaceae > Paenibacillus > Paenibacillus sp. TAF43_2. The sequence continues at coordinate 43,402 of NZ_JBFRDK010000015.1, read as the reverse complement.
TCGTCAGCGGTACTGCTCAATGCACGCAATTGTGCTTCATCCGTTATGGAGAGCACACTCTCTATTGTATATTTCTCAATTTTCGCTGTATCCGATTGTGCGTATAAAGAGTCTTTATCCGCATTGTATACGTAACTCCCAAGCTTCCTGCGCGGATCAGCTGCAACAAGCTCTGTCACATTGCCAAAGTGGCCTGATGCAAAGAGCGGCATCCCCGCTGTCGGCTTAGACCAAACTACAGTTTGCCGAATGAGCGGACCCAGCTGCTTATTCCCAGCTTCTGCTGCCGCCTCAGTGGAGGCTGCTGCATCGGAGCCTCGTATAGGAAGCAAAACAGAGCTGCCCGCGGTATCAATCCAACCCCGGCCGTCGTACACCTGCTTTGACTCCCCGCGCCAATATGCTTTTTCAGTGGAGCTGCCTGTAAATAACACGCTGTTATCCTTTTGTACAGGCGCTCCCAGCACGCCGTCATCAAAGCCATAACCCGTAAATGCACTGCCTAATCGTTCAAATCCGGTTTGCCCCATTACATGGATAGAGCCTTGCTGATTACCCATAGATTGAATGGTTTGCTCTAAACGATCATTAAGAGAGGCAGTCCAGCTAGCAGGCGGCATCGTTTCACCTTTCCCGCCTGCAAACAAAAGACCGCAGCCAAGTATCGTAAGTACAACAAAAACAGAGCTTGATAACCAGCGCATATCAAGACCTCTAAGCTTGCCGGCACCTGTATTAAGCATTCGCTTAACACGCGGTACAGAGACAATGGCACCTAGCAGGAGCCCTTCTGCCACGGTTCGCATTAAGCCTCCCATTACATCCATACCCAGCCAGACATGCAGCGTAATCAAATAAACTAGCGTGAAACATGCGATGCCAAGAGCGGTCTGCCGCATCCATAATAAAGCCTGCAATGCAGGTGCAAGCATCGCCCAGCCTATAAACAGCAGCAAAGTCCGAAGTTCTCCGGACATTGACCACAGCCCATTTTCTATAATCAGAACGAAATGGTCTCTCAACATGCCTGGAAACGCAAGCAGCCATTGCAAACTGCTTTGATCAGCGCTTTTATAAATCCACATGAGACTTAATATGCACAACAAAGCATTCATAACGAACGAAAGTGCCATCGGCAAACGAAACAGCCCTGCCAGCAGCACCACTCCGATAACAAAAATCAGCGGGGCAGGATTATAAATAGCCGACCACTCACCTGCATTCACCCAAGGCAGCAGCCACTCCGACAGCAGTCCGAACAGCAGCAATGTTGTGATCAATCGGTATTCAAACGATTCCTCAGCCGCTTCTCCTCGGAGTAAATTATGCTCAGCTTTCAGAGGTTTATCGCTCCTCGCTACTACATCGCTTTTAAGCAAGCTCATGATTGTCGCCTCCTTCCTCGGCGTAAGGGAGCGCGTTCATACTCGAGGGGACATGCAGCCACGTCACTTTGACGCCGCCGCTTTCCAACCATTTTTGTTGTTCGCGCATAGCGAAGGTCGGTACATTGCTGCGTGTAATAATAAATAGTTCCAGCCTGCAGCCTTGCTCGCCTGCGAATCCGGCAAGCTCTCCCCAGCTCCGGCCGCCTCGCCAATCCGCAGTAAATACAAGTATCGTACTGCCGCGTGCTTGCAGGTTTGATTCCTCGGCGAGTCTCCCAGCAAGAGAGCCCTTTCCATCTGCGCGAAGCAATGCCATGGCATGCAGCATCTCTGATAAATCAGACTGTGTTCCTCCATCAACAGATGATTGCATGACAGGAGAACCTTGTCCAAGCAGCAGTGTCACAGCGTGGCCGAGTGAAGCAGACTGTGCTAGTGCAAGCGAAGCCCAGCCTACACAAGCATCAAACAACCGATCGTCCTGCCCATAAGCCGAAGCAAGCGTATCGACAGCAATAACTGTTTTGGCTGGCCGCTCTAAAGGATGGATTTTTGTCTGCAAGCCGCGCCCTTTAGCTGCACTTCGCCAATCCAGATGACGCAGCGAATCTCCTTCACGATATGGACGGCTGTCTGGTCCAAGTCCCGCCGCACTCACCGCCGCTTTGATTTCCTCCCGACCCGCATCTCCTAGGTGATCCGTACTTGGATCAGCTGTCAAAGATTGCACAGCATATAATGCTGTGCCTCTTGCACGTTCCGCTTTATGTACCTGATCGGCATGGGGCAGTCCTGGCAGCACTACAAATTCTCCTGCGGTATATAAACGTTTATGGATCGCTGACAAGCCGAGCCAGTCCCCCACAGTAATCGATATAGGCTCGAAGGGATAACGCCCGCGCCGTAAGTTATGGAGAGTATATCGGTAGTTCATCTCTTGGCGGAACATTGGGATTAGCACCGAGCGCACGCTTATTTTCGTATTTTCAGATGAGCTTTCATTACTCGTCTCATCAGAAATAGCTATCCATACAATAGGTATGAGCAAAGAACGCTTTATTTTCAGGCTAATTTCGAGCTGCCCGCCTTCTCTTGTCATTTCTTGCGGCATCATCCTCATTGCAGTTAATCCCTTGGCAGCCATAATAGGCGCAAGCCCGCTAATGATTATAATCATGCTGAATACGGACAGCATAAACCACTCTACTGCACCGCCCCGCATCATTACAGCTGCCAAGCTGCTTGCCCAGCCCGCCGTTATGATACACCAAGCGATCCATCTCGTACGATAAGGATAAGCTAGTTGATCCCATTCCTTGTTTACAAAGACAGCTTCTTTTACTTGTACCGTCGCTGCTCTTTGCCCGCTCCTATCAAGCGGAGCTGCGCTGTCACCCTCTTGAGTATAAGTCGTCGTATCAACAGCCTCATTCTCCGGCGTTCCGCCTTGCAATAATTCATCTTGAAAAGGTGCATTCATCGGCGCTTCCCGCTTCCTACTGCAGCAGGCATGGGACATTCACGTATCGTCCGTCTCATAACTGCAGCTGCATCAGCACCAGCCGCAGTCGCGTTAAAACGCAAAGACAAACGATGCGGAAGCACAGCATCAGCTGTCGCCAGCAAGTCATCTGGTATCGCAAATCCGCGTCCTTCCATATACGCATTCGCCTGTGATGCCCGCAGCCAGTCGCGCAGAGCGCGTGGGCTTAAGCCCAGCACAACCTCAGGCGCACGCCTTGTCGCATCGGCTATTTGCACCATATATTCAAGCAGTGCCGGATGCATGTGAGTCTGCCTTGCCTCAGCCTGCATTTGCAGCCATTCCTCCGTAGCAATGACAGGACGAAGCCGTTCGGGTTCAATTCGATTGCCATTCGCGTATTGCTCGAGCATCCGCTTCTCTTCCGATGAGCCGGGATAACCAATCGTCAGCCTCATCATAAACCGATCCAATTGTGCTTCCGGCAGCGTGTTTGTCCCCTCGAAGCTAAGTGGGTTTTGTGTAGCTATGAGCATAAAAGGAACCGGCAGCTTGCGGGTTTTCCCTTCTACCGTCACTCCTCTTTCCTCCATAGCCTCCAAAAGCGCAGACTGCGTGCGCGGCGACGTTCTGTTAATCTCATCAGCAAGCACCACATTGCCCATAATCGGTCCAGGCCGATACACAAGTTCACTCGTCCGTGCATCAAGCACGACTCCGCCAACAATATCAGCCGGAAGCATGTCGGACGTAAACTGTATTCTTTTAAAATCTCCACCGACCGCTCTAGCAAACGCCTGAGCGAGCAATGTCTTGCCAACACCCGGCACATCCTCTAGCAAAACATGTCCTCCAGCCAGAAGTGCAGTTAGCGTATTTCGAATGACCTGCTGCTTGCCTAGCAATACACTCTCTACCTTTACTAGCAATCGATGCAGCAGCACCTGTGGTGCTTCCGGCCAATGACTATAACGTTCCTCTTTAGCATCCTCAGAAAATTGGGGAGAAATCATCGTATAAATCGCCTCCTGAAAAATAAATCTATCTATTTTTCAGTGTCCCCAGCTTTCTCTCACTTTAGACCTGCTAGAAACCTTTCTATTACTCCGTTATCCAAATTTCCCGATCGGTATCGTTGTACACATATCTTGTTATCGCAATTCCAAGTTTTTGCAGCGTCTCACGCACTGGAACTACGATCTGCTTCTTGTGCTCATCCATCACAGGTTTCTCCTTGCCGGATTTCGGCGGCACCTGGTTTGTACTTACGTACGATTCTATGGAATCAGTATTCAGCTCAAGTTCCGTGCTGTCTTCAATCCATTCCACAAGCTTCTGCAGCGACACTTCGATGGCGCCGTTTTTTATTCCGTATTCGCTTGACGCAAGCACGAGACTTTTCTCGCCACGATGCAAAATTAAATTTGGAACCTGCTTTATTGTTTGGGCAGACAGGCTGCTTTGACCTAGCCTCTCCGAAAACAGAGTGAGCTTATCCACTTCCTGCTGCGTGACCTGCTTTCTGCTCCACTTGAGTTTGCTTGCCACCCTAAACTGAATAGGTTCAACCTGATCCGTCAGCTTAGCAAATGTGTACCCTTTATCTTTGTAATATTTAATGATGGACGGCAATGCCTTAACAGACTCTGCATGCCCTGCACTGTCATGAAGCAAAACATTCAGCTTGCTTGCAATCTTTGAGCCTTTAATCGTCGTCATAATCTCGGAGGCCGGCACGCCCTGCCGCTTTGAATCTCCACTGTCTACATTCCAGTCATGCACCTGATAACCTGCCGCTTTCATCGCATCAAAGTATCCCTGATCAAAATTGCTATATGTGCCGCCCGGCGCGCGAACTAATGTAGTTCTAACCCCAGTTGTACGATAGATAGCTTCATCCGTTTTCATCACCTGATCAGCAAATTCAGCAAAACTTCCGTATAAACGATCATATTTATGGTCGAACGTATGATTGCCAATCCCATGTCCTTCCTTCACGATCCGTTTAACTAATTCCGGCTGCTTCAGCACATGTTCACCAAGCACAAAAAAAGTCGCCGTGATCCCTTCCAGCTTCAAAATATCCAGCACCTGCTCTGTATTCTTACTAGGTCCGTCATCGAATGTTAAATACAAAATCTTTTGCTCTGATCCTAGTGAATTGGCTTTAACTCTATCATTTTGCGATGAAGCAGCAGCTGACGACTTGCCTTGCTCCAGCTTTTTCCCGGTATCGTAAGATGCCTGCACCGTTAGAAGCGGCATCGCCTCATCATTCGTAACCGCAGCAGCGGCACTTGCCTGTACGATCTTCTGATCACTTGCAGCATCGTCTTTATTCACTCCAAAAACATCAGGCTTAAACAAACCAAAACAAACAACTAGTATACAAATCGCTACCCGCCACATCCGCTGCATTCACGCTGCCACCCTTCTCTACCTATGAATAATAAACTGAGTCATTCTGATAGATTATATGAACAGTTGAACTGGTAAATGACTATGCTAGTCAATTTCAAATGTCAGCTTCGAATAAAACATGAAGACAGCAGTGCGCAACTTATTGTGGTGCAATCGCGTCTTCATTCCATATATATATTCCATTTAATTGAAATTTAGGAGAGTGTTTGAAAATGAAATGGAGCATTGCAGCAGTTATTTTGGTGTTTGCACTTTTGCTGCCAACCACAGTCAGTGCGGCATCTCAGGCAAGCTATGAGTTTAATTGGGATTCCGGCATTCGCTCATATGGAGGAGCACTCGTAAAAAATGGCGTTACATTCGTATCAATGGATAGTGTCGGAGGCGGAGCGGGGCTTGAAGTGAAATGGGATAAAGCGGGCAAGCGGGCTCAATATGACGGGTGGAATAAATCGATTGCGGTGCGACTAGGCAGCAAAACAGGCATACTCGATGGAAAAATGGTTAAGCTCGAAAGCGCACCATTTTTGTATGAGAAAAATGTTTATTTGCCTGTCCGTTTCGTTGTCGGGGCACTGGGTGGGGATCATATTACGTGGAACGCCAAGAGTAAGACGATAAAGGCTGATCATCTCAAAACGTTCAAGCAATATATCTACTCATACGATGGATTAAATTACACCGTAGAGCCTAAGAAAGGCATTGTCTACATCACAGACGGCAAGGGTGTGAGGCGAGAGCTCGCAAAGCTAGGTGAATCCATACATGATTATTTGACCTTTAAATTCCAAAAAACACCGGGTGGATTACTCGTACTTAACCTAGAAGATAACTATGGTGAACCGCATCTTCACAATCAGCTATTCACGCTCGTCATGAAAGGCAGCAAAGTCATACAACAGTCCAGCGTTTATTATTTCCGTCGATTGGAGCAAAATGTGACTCTAGCAGACGGCCAATTGCTGCTGAACGATGGAAATACTTTGCGTCTGATTAAAGACGGCACCGGAGAAGTCATTGAAACGATTGATTTGGTTAGCCTAGGCGGAGAAGATGACAATTATTTTATTGAGTATTTTGACAAGGATGTCTTTCTCTTGCGCGCAAATAAAAACGGCATTTTAAAACTTGTGAATAGAGAAGGCATGACGACTACAGTGCTTTACAAAGAATTATTGGGTGCTAAGCAGCAAGAATATGTAGAAACAAATGATCTTCCTTATCTCGGCGATTACCTAAAGTTCATCAAGCGTGAAGGCGATATTTTGTATTTCAAGAATGGTTTCCCGTATGACAAGGATAATCAAACCTATAGTTTAAGCCTTTCGTAATAAAAAGGAGCTTGTCGGCAGAGATTTAGGTATAAAAGCATTGACCAACAATAGCAGTGATGCACAAAACATAAAAAAGCTGAGCAGCGATTACTCGCATGCTCAGCGTTTTTGTCATTTTAATTAAAGTCCGGCCTGCTTAAAATGCAGCAACAATCGCGCCTTTGTAGGTCTCATCAATAAATTTCTTCACTTCAGGTGAACGAAGCGCTGCAGCGAGTTTCTGTATCGCTTCGGAATCCTTATTGTCTGGACGCGCAACAAGAATATTCACATAAGGTGAGTCATTTCCTTCAATGAAAAGTGCATCTTCTGTAGGAACTAGATCGGCCTCCAGTGCGTAATTCGTGTTGATCATAGCAAGGTCAACCTCACCTAAGACACGCGGCAATGTCGCTGCTTCTACTTCTCTAATATCAAGCTTCTTCGGGTTAGCGACAATGTCTGATACAGTTCCGCTAACGCCTACGCCATCCTTCAGAGTAATCAGTCCATTTGAAGCCATAAGGGCAAGTGCACGTCCGCCATTCGATGGATCATTCGGAATTACCACTTTTGCGCCATCCTTCAGCTCATCGATTTTTTTAATCTTTTTCGAATAAGCGCCAAACGGCTCAATATGAACAGCAGCTACATTTACAAGATCATAACCTTTGTCTTTGTTGAACTGATCCAAATAAGGTGTATGCTGAAAAAAGTTAGCATCAATATTTTTTTCATAAAGCTGTGTATTCGGTTGGATGTAGTCATTGAACTCGATAATTTCCAGGTCCACGCCCTGCTCCTTGAGCATTGGCTTTACAAATTCAAGCAGCTTCGCATGTGGAACAGGAGAAGCGCCAACCTTCAGCTTAACCGCTCCAGGCGTTTCTGTTCCTTGATTAACATTTGATCCTGCTGAGTTGCCATCGGTATTTTTGTTTTGTCCGCAAGCCGCTAATGCAAACATCAGCATTAAAGTTACGATCATATAGCTTGTCTTTTTCATGTTCATTCCTCCATAGTTGTCAATTCATTCTGAGCTGCATCATGCTTCTACTTATTTATTTTCTGCTGTAACGACGCACTAAGGAATCCCCGATCGTTTGCAGCACCTGTACGAGCACGATAAGAAGCGCGACGGTTACTAGCATCACATCAGTTTGGAAACGTTGATATCCGTAGCGAAGTGCCAAGTCACCAAGTCCACCGCCGCCGATTACTCCCGACATCGCTGTATAAGAGACGAGTGTTACTGCCGTTATTGTAACCRCAGCTAGCAAACTTGGACTAGATTCACGGAGCAGTACGCGGCGTACGATATCCCACTTTGATGCACCCATTGCCTGAGCCGCTTCAATAACGCCGCGATCTACCTCACGCAGCGACGTTTCCACCAGCCTTGCAAAGAAAGGCGTTGCTGCTACGACAAGCGGCGGAATAGAGCCCTCTACGCCTAGCGTCGTACCCGTAATGATTTTTGTAAGCGGCATGATCAATATCATCAATATAACGAACGGAACCGAGCGCAGTACGTTGACGATAAATGAAAGGATGCCATACACAATAGGCTGCTGCAAAAGCTGCCGTTTTGAAGTTAGAAACAGGACGACGCCCATAATAAGTCCAAAAATTATTGTAAATACGAGCGAGGCTGTCAACATATAGAGCGTATCCTTCGTAGCATCCCAAATTTCAGGAATACGTACGTTTTCGAAGCTCATCATATCGCATCCACCTCCAGCCCATCATTGCGTAAAACATCAATCACTTGATCAATTTCCCCGGCGCTTCCGATCAATTCCACAATAAGCTGGCCATAAGGCGTGTGCTTCATGCGCGAAACGGTTCCTTGCAAAATCGCAAATTGAACAGACGTTGGCTTCACCGCATTATACAAAATCGGCTCGTAAGTCAATTCGCCAATATAAGTCATGCGAAGCAGACGCCCTGAGCGGCCTCGCAGCAATTGTCCCGTCACGGCGCTGTCCGATGCTTGATCAACAAAATCGCGGGTAACCGGATGCTCCGGCTTTAGAAATACATGCAGCACATCGCCCATTTCAACGATTTCGCCATCATCAATAACAGCGACACGATCACATATCGAACGTATAACGTTCATTTCATGCGTAATAAGTAAAATTGTAATTCCTAGCTTCTCATTAATGTCGAGCAGCAATGATAATATCGAATTCGTTGTCTGCGGATCTAATGCCGATGTCGCTTCATCGCAGAGCAATACATCCGGATTGTTTGCGAGCGCTCTCGCGATACCAACACGCTGCTTCTGGCCTCCCGAAAGCTGAGAAGGATATTTAYCTGCATGCCCTTCAAGCGAAACGAGCTTCAGCAGCTCATCCACACGCTTATTCACCTCTGCCTTTGAAAGCTTGGCGAGAACAAGCGGGAATGCAATATTATCTCGTACCGTAGACATCGATAGCAGGTTGAAATGTTGAAAAATCATTCCGATACGCCTGCGATGCGCTTGCAGCTGTCTCTCTGGCAAGCCGGTAAGCTCCACATCCCCAACATTTACCGTTCCCGATGTTGGTTTTTCCAGCAAATTGACGCAGCGCAGCAGCGTGCTCTTCCCCGCGCCTGAATGACCGATAATTCCAAATATTTCACCTTTACTTACCGTCAAGCTAACGCCACGAACCGCTTCTACTGAAATCGACCCTACTCGATACGATTTTCTGATGTTGTTTAGCCTGATCAAATCTATAACCCCCTATCTAACAAGCAAGTCCATATTTTATAAATGTGGCAGCATACTGTCAATGTCAAAATTATCTATTTCACTGCGCTTCATCATTTAGCAGCTATATAATCATTTGAGAAAGCTTTCTCTATTGTTTCCCCGCTCCATTTTTTTACTCTTGCAATACACCTAAGGGTTCAACGCTTCATCTCACCGACAGCACATAACATCCCAAACCCATTTGGCTAACGAACTGTATCATGCCTATTATGCAGAAAAATGCTTCTTTGAAGCTTTAACGAATCTTATTAACGTTATCGCGTACTGTACAGGACTCCATGAGCTGTTTTGCTCGAAATAACGATTCTGGAGTTCACTAAAAATTCAATCCATTATGAATAGTTCAAATAAGAGCTGCTGGGTTCGTAAGCTATTTGTCCGATGAGTGGAGTGCATTACTGATTGCGATTAGCTCTGAGACTCACTCTCCCTAAGATACATCAGCAAAACAAAAATAGGGCTGTCGCAAAAAGCAGATTCACTCTGTTTTTGCGACAACCCTAGCTAAAGCCATTATTTCAAAGTTACAAGCTGGTCTCTTTCCACATCAAACTTTCCGATTAGCTTTTGTGGATTTTCTTTAAATTTCATAACAGCCATCGTTTTTTCTGTCTTTTGCAGCGATGACCAGGATGAGTCCTCCAGTACAACAAATGCATCGACATAAGCTCGGCCGCTCCCAATAATCAAATTCCCTTCATATTTGACCGAAATGGGATTCCCATTTCCATTAATCTTGTCTGACTCTTTTTTGGCAAACAATAAGCCTTCCCCACTTGGAACAGTCGAYAAAGATTTAACCTTTTTTGTTTTACCGTCAGCTTCCACTTCGGTAAGCAGTTCTCTTTTCAATAAGCCTTGAATCGTGGATTGCGACAAATACATTATTTTTTGTCCATCAGCAATTTCGATTTTTAACTCGTACACTTCTTTTGTTTCTAGTTGCTCGGCATGTTTGGTTAATACATCATCGATCTGCTGTTTCTCTCCGTACACAATGACACCCTTAGCCTGCGGAAATATCTTTTCTACGATGCTGTCCTTGCCAACATATCCCGCGATTAGGATGACAGCGACAAGCGACAGCATTGCAATTAACAACTTTTTCATTTTCATTCCCCCGTATATTTTGTGTGTATTCGATATTCTGCGATCAACTGAGTTCAAGCTATTTTAACAATTTTTTGACGCCTCCTTCACAAGTCCGTTTTCTATTTCCTATCGTATAAAAAATAGCGATTGCCAACCATCGATTAGGGTGACAATTCAGGTGACAAATTTGTAAGAGTCCAAAACAAAAAAACAGGACGGAGCAGCTACTTCCTGCTCCGTCCTGTTTTCAATTATTTAGCAGCAGCCGGCTGCATTTGCTTTACGGCATCCAGTACCTGCTCTGCATGCCCCTTCACCCTTACTTTACGCCATTCCTGCACGAGCCTGCCTGCTGCATCGATGAGAAAAGTYGATCGGACAAGACCCATGTACTCTCTGCCATAAAGCTTCTTTAATTGCCATACTCCATACAGCTCGCACACCTCATGCTCCATATCAGCTAACAACAAAAAAGGTAGCTCCTTCTTTTCAATAAAACGCTGATGAGACTTTACCGTATCTAGGCTAATCCCCAAAATAACAGTATTTCGTTTCAGCATTTCTGTGTTTGCATCTCGAAAATCACATGATTCCTGTATGCAAGCCGTCGTCATATCCTTTGGATAAAAGTAAAGGACAACATTTTTCCCGCGATAATCGCTAAGTGAAACATCTTCTCCATTTGACGCCGGCAATACAAACTCCGGTGCCATATCTCCCACTTGAAGCTGTGTCATGATTAGTCCCCCATCATTTTTGCTGCACACCTATTCAATTAAAACCAAGCCGTTTAAGAGCCGGCTCCTCGGTATCGCTTCACGCCATGGTTCCATAACAACAGTCCAAGAGTGAAAACGATAATTCCCATGACCGGAGTTAAGAGCGCGAGCTGTGAGAGATCATCCGCCTTCTTCTCAAGAAAATAAGAAGCTGGGATGACGCCTACAAAAGCAAACGGCAGCAGCCATGTTAATACGAAGCGGATCATTTTGTTATAGATATTAACCGGGTAACGTCCGTAATTTTGAATGTTGTACATCAACGGCACAATTCCAGTCGGTGCATCCGAATAAAAGGAAATGGCACTAAGTGCCGTGTAGAGCCCTGCATAAATCAGCACTGCGCCTAAAATTAAGAGCATCATCACAAATAGATCGAGAATCTCGAAAGGCAAACCGAGCTGTGTCCAGCATAGCACCATAATAATAGCCCCAACGAAGGAACCGATTAAAGAAGGAGGATCTACATTTTCGAGCAGCACCTGATATAGGCTGTGTGCTGGTCGTGTTAGAACACGATCCATCTCGCCCTTCACAATATAACGCTCGCTGAAATTCCATATGCTGAAGAAGGTGCTGAACACGCCATATGGGATCATGAAGAAGCCATATACGAAAACGACCTCTGCCTCAGACCAGCCGCCAAGCGACGGCGTATGCTGGAACACGATCAGAATAAAGATGAGGTTCATCCCTTGGAACAATAAATCGGAAAGTACCTCGATCCAAAAGTCAGCACGATAAGTAAGACGCGTCTTCGCGTAGTTTTTAATGTATTCCAAAAATAATGATGCGTATCTCATATTTATTATCCCCCTTGCACGAACAACCGCTTGCGAGCGGCGCGCCACGTTAACCAGATTGGCACCAGCAGCCCAACAAACCAAAGCACTTGAATGCCAAACACCTGCAATATTTGATCGCTAGGCGTCCGCCCCGTGAAGACGGAGCTTGGCAAATACGTAATGGCTTGGAATGGCAGCCACTGCATAATAGCTGACAGCCAGCCTGGGAAAAACGCTATCGGCACAACTACGCCAGAAAACAAATCGACCATAACACGTTTCATTCGCATCATGCCTTCGTTATTTTCAACGAAAAAAGCGAATAGGCCGGTCAAAATATTAATTTGCGAGTTGATAAGAAAGCTAAAGAACAGCATGACTAAATAAATGAGCCAGGTCATCGGATCTGTCGGTAATTTAACAGGAAATAAGAAACAAACGATAATCATCCCCGGCACCATGAAGAGCAGCATTCGGAACAAGCCTTCTCCAAAACCTTGCATCATTTTTACGACTAAATAGGAATAAGGTCTAATAAGCTGTACTGCTACGCTACCGTCCCTTATTTCATTCGCTATCTCGCGGTCCAGGTTATTGAAGTAAAAAGCACGAGCCATCCACGATACCGCAACGTAGGTTGTCATTTGGGTCACCGTGAAACCGGCCAGCGTCTCCTTGTCCCCATAAATCGCCTGCCATAGAAAGTAATAAGCGCCGATATTAATCGCATAAATAATGATACCGCTATAATAATTAACGCGGTACGCAAGCATCATGATAAACCGTATTCGAATAAAGTCGATATAAGCGCTCATCATGATTGAACCGTCTCCTTGGATGTTGCCGCAGAGCCAGAGGAATAAATGCTTCGAACGATGTCATCGGTGTTTGTTTCGATAATTTTAATGTCGCGAATTTCAACGCCGCCTACAACACATGCCAATGCATCCGAGACATTAACGGCATGCGGGAGCCACATTTTTGCGCTCACTTCATTCTCCATCGTCCATGTTACATCGAGTGTGCTCGTCAACTGCTGCAGCTTGGCAAGCGCAGTATGCCCTGCAAATTGGAACTGAATTTCGCGTCCTTTGCTCCAACGGCTCTTCAGATCCTCAAGTCCGCCATCATAGATAATGCGGCCATCATCAAGCATAATGACGCGAGAACAAAGCGCTTCAATATCCTGGAGATCATGAGTCGTCAGCAAAATAGTCGTACCCTGCTCCTTATTCATTTGCATCAGGAAATCACGAATTTCTGTCTTCACGACGATATCCAGACCAATTGTAGGCTCATCGAGAAAAAGAATGGATGGATTGTGAAGGAGCGAAGCAACAAGCTCGCAGCGCATCCGCTGCCCAAGGCTCAGCTTGCGTACAGGACGATTTAATAAGTCGCCAAGCTGCAGCCGCTCAACAAGCTCGTCAAGACGTTTGCGGAAATCCGCCTCCGAAACCCGGTATACTTTGCGCAGTAATTGGAACGATTCAATAACGCCTATATCCCACCACAGCTGAGACCGCTGTCCGAATACAACACCAATGCCATTAACAAACTTCTCTCTATCCTTAAAAGGCACGTAGCCATTTACTTTGAGCTCGCCTGCGGTCGGTACCAAAATACCGGTCAACATTTTGATGGTTGTCGATTTTCCGGCTCCATTCTCGCCAATATACCCGCAAATTTCACCCTGCGGGATTTGAAATGAAATATCCTTTACCGCCGTTACCTCGTTGTACTCGCGTTTAAACAAGTCCTTGAGGGCGCCGGATAGGCCTTCTCGGTTTTTTTGCACGCTGAATTGCTTGCGTAAATCCTTTACATCGATTGCTAACATCTGGTTGTTATAGCCCCTTCCACTTCGACATTTCCTAGGAAATAGCGATCTTTATTTACTTAAAACGATAAAACTTGCTTCTGCATGTCGTTCAGCTTTATAATTTTATGATATGTAATCATACATTAGTTCACGCCTAGCGTAAACGACTGTCTTTGCCTTGTGCAGCGAAGCTTTTGTTTGCTGATGAAATATAAGCTGTTAATAAGGCTCATACTTATGCGTTCTTATATTTCTAACGTATACTGCTCTGCTAACTTCTTTTTTTGGGAGCGGATCATTCGCTATGCCATCTTTGCTCATGCTTACATTGAAATCTACCCTCATTGTTTCAAAACGATTCCGCAATATCTGAAAGGAGCACGTCTAACGAAATGCCTAAAGAGACGAATAAAGAGACGACTGAAGAATCGAAAAATGAGACTGCTAAAATGGCGAAGAAAAAAAGATGGAAAAGGATTTATATCAGCCTCTCTGTCATTCTTGGTGTGGTAGCAGCGTTTGTTATTTATTGGAGCGTAGGTGTTTACAGTGCGCTTGATAAGTTCAGTGATCCAGAGCCAACAAAGGCTCCTATCGAGGATGCTGAAGCAACGCCAGTACCTATTCCTGAATGGGAAGGCAAAGAGCGCGTTAATATATTGCTGCTCGGCGGTGACGCTCGCGGGCTAGACGAGGGGCAAGCGGCTCGTTCAGACTCCATATTGGTTGCATCCTTTGATCCTGTGACCAAGAAAGCACATCTATTCTCCGTTCTTCGCGACACTTACGTCAGCATAGAAGGACATGGGAAAGGCCGTATTAATACAGCACTTACTTTAGGAGAATATCCGCTCGCTATGAAAACGGTTGGAGACCTCCTTGGTCTCGACATTCAATATTATGTTTATACCGACTTTGAAGGTTTTAAAAGCCTGATTGACGCAATGGGCGGCATTTACTTCGATGTCGAAAAAGATATGCATTACACCGATAACGCCGACGGCAATCGCTACGATATTGATCTCAAAAAAGGCTACCAGCTGCTTGACGGCGATAAAGCCCTGCAATACGTTCGTTTCCGCCACGATGCGATGAGCGATTTCACAAGAACAGAGCGTCAGAGAAATTTCCTACAGGCGGTGTCCAAAGAGCTTCAATCGACATGGAACATTATCCAAATGAAAAAAATTCTTGAAAGCGTTCAGCCTTATGTGAAAACAAACATTAGTGTGCCGGATATGCTGAAGCTCGGTCAGCTGGGCGTCAAAAGCCATGTGGCCAGCACAACGCAAATACCGCCGATGGATCTCATCGCGGAGGATCGGGTTGGCGGCGCGTCTGTTATTGGAATTAGAGATGAAGATGAGCTGCGCTCCTTCGTACAAACGACGCTGCAAGAAGACAACACCGTTCCAGAACCTACTGCTTCGCCAAGCAGTACACCAAGCGGCAGCGACAGCAGCAATAAACAGCAGTAAACATATGTACACGCAACGGCGCTTCAAGTTGCGTGTATTTTGTTTCTAGGTGCGCCGCGGCCGCACATCATACGACACTCTTTCTCAACTTGTTTAAATTGACTTACAACTATGAATCCCATTGGAGGCTGCTTTCCATGACAACTCTACGACCAAATTCCGAAAAACTATATGAAGAAGCGCTGCAGCATATTGTTGGCGGCGTCAACAGTCCTTCCCGCAGTTACAAAGCGGTAGGCGGCGGCGCACCCGTATTTATGAAACGTGGCGAGGGCGCTTATTTCTGGGATGTCGATGATAACCGCTATATCGACTATTTAGCTGCTTATGGCCCTATTATTACTGGACATGCTCACCCGCATATTACAGAAGCTATCGTTCGTGCAGCTCAGAACGGTACGCTATACGGCACACCAACGGAGCTGGAAATTAAGCTTGCTCGTATGCTGAAAGAAGCCATCCCATCTCTCGACAAGGTGCGGTTCGTCAATTCCGGTACAGAGGCCGTCATGACGACCATTCGTGTCGCTCGCGCCTACACAAAGAAATCCAAAATCATTAAATTCGCTGGCTGCTATCACGGCCATTCAGACCTTGTGCTCGTCGCAGCAGGCTCTGGTCCGTCTACTCTTGGCATTCCAGACAGTGCAGGCGTCCCTGCAAGCATCGCTAGTGAAGTCATCACCGTGCCATTTAATGATCTGCCTGCGCTGAAAGCTGCACTCGATCGCTGGGGGCACGAGACTGCCGCTGTTATGGTTGAGCCGATTGTCGGCAACTTCGGTATGGTTATGCCGCATGAAGGCTTCCTAGAGGGGCTTTGCAAGCTCACTCGCGAAGCTGGAGCGCTAGTTATATACGACGAGGTCATCAGCGCCTTCCGCTTCCATTACGGAGCAGCGCAGACCTATGTTGCGTTCCCTGATCACCAAGCCATCGAACCGGATTTAACCGCATTAGGCAAAATCATCGGCGGCGGCCTTCCAATCGGTGCATACGGCGGACGCCGTGAAATTATGGAGCAAGTTGCCCCTCTCGGCCCTGCTTATCAAGCAGGTACGATGGCCGGCAATCCTGCCTCGATCTCAGCAGGCATAGCGTGCTTGGAGCTGCTCCAAGAGCCTGGCATTTACGATAGAATGAACGCACTGGCTACGAAGCTTGCAACAGGATTGCACGCCGCTGCCAAGCAGCATGGCATCCCGCTCACAATTAACCAAATTCGCGGCTCCTTCTCCGCTCATTTCTGCGATCATCCGATTACGAATTATGATGAAGCGCAGGATACGGACGGCGAGCTGTTCGGCAGATTTTTCAAGCTCATGCTGGATCAAGGCATCAATCTTGCACCATCCAAATATGAGGCTTGGTTCTTTACGACAGCCCATACCGAGGCGGACATTGATGAAACGATTAAAGCCATTAATTATGCTTTTACTAACCTGTAATATATAAGCTTCGCAGTGTAGTTATGTTATAATGCAAAAAAGCTCAGGAGCTGAAATAGGCTCCTGAGCTTTTTTTATTTCACCTGCTTTACTATAAGCAATCTATCATCCGATGGTGACGGGTTACCGCGCCCATCGGTATTATTCGTGATGACATAAATACGTCCGTCCTTTATCTTTACGTCACGAAGTCTTCCTTCACCTTCGAATACCGTTTCCATGTTTTTGGATGCAGGGTCATAGCGATAAAGCGCCTCGCCTACCAAAGCAGCAATCCATATTCGATTGTTCTCATCGATTGTCGCGCCAGAGGGCGCAATCGCATCTTCGCCGGTATGATAAATAGGCGTTATCATCCCTTCCTGCGCAGCGCTGCCATAAATCGCAGGCCAGCCGTAATTGCCGCCCGCTGCAATTTTATTAATCTCATCATGTCCGCCAGGATCTCCCGAAGGGCCATGCTCTGTATTAAACAGCACACCTTCACTATTCCAAACAAGCCCTTGAGGATTGCGGTGTCCATAAGAATACACATAGGAGCCGGAAAACGGATTGTCCGCTGGCACCTTGCCATCTAACGTCATTCGCAAGATTTTTCCTGCAAGGCTGTTACGATCCTGTGCCAGCTCCGGCTGCTGTGCATCTCCCGTTGTTACATAAAGCAGCTTGTCGGGCCCAATCGCCAGCCGTCCGCCATCGTGATTCGCAGCACCAGGAATGCCCTCGAGAAGTGCCCTGACCTCATCCCATTGCCCGCCATTTTGTTTAATAAGCACGACTCTGTTCATCACACGACCATTTTCTTCGTACGTATGATACGCGTAGGCCTCTCGAGACTGTGCAAAATCCGGAGCAAGCAAGAAACCTAAAAATCCGCCTTCTCCGCGGTCATGTACACTTTTGAGCAAATGAACCGCTTGACGTGTCGTCGCATCGCCATCCACCTTCACAATATTTCCTTCGCGCTCGCTTATATAAATAATATCCTCGTCAAAAGCAATGACCCAAGGCACTCGAAGCTCCTTCGCAAGTACGGTGTAAGCTTCGTCTTGCTCTTCTTGCTCTAAAGGCTCAGTGCTTTCATCAATTGCCATCGTTTTCTCAGGCTTATCCGTCGCTTCATTTACTTTTGTATTTGTTGACGACGTTTCATTCGGCTCGCATGCAACAAGCATGCCTAAACATAATGTTGTCATCATCATCGCAGCAATTCGTTTGTTCACTGTCACCATCGCTCACTCCTCCTGGCTTATCTCCAGTACTTCCATGCTATTTCATTCGACAAAACACACTGTAAATCCTTGCAAATATAAGTATTTGTAATACATCATTGCATTATGGAGTCGCRTTGTCTATAATGGATATCGTGGATCCATAATGATTGATTATAAGTATCAAAGGAGGGTGAGTGTACCCTATGCAATATTCAAAAAGTATCGGATATGCACTTCATGCTTTAATTCACTTAGCCCATGCTGAGCGCGGCCAGAACATAGGTATTAAAGATTTATCTTCTTCTCTCGGAGTTTCAGAGAGCTACTTATCCAAGATTATGTCCAAGCTGCGGCAGGACGGCATCGTACGTGCTGTGACGGGTGCAAGCGGCGGCTACGAGCTTGCTAGAGCTGCAGATCAAATTACATTTTTTGATGTCATTCAAGTTATTGAGGGACGACATCCTTTATATGAGTGCTTTAATATTGACGATCAGCATCATCATTTATTTTTTGAAGCTGAAGATTTAAAGCCGGAGTCCACTGACCATTCAGAAAATAAGGGATGTCTTGTAAAAAAAGTGATGATTGGCGCTGAACGTCATATGCAGCAGTACCTTCAGCAGCATACGATCCAGTGGGTGGTAGACTCTGCTGCCTTCAATCCATTAACACAAACCGTGAAATAAACAAATCTCACTACTCTTTCTGCGAAAAATATAAAATTAGCCATTCGAGAGAGGATGTTTAACATGGAACAAATGATCGATGCAGCAATTATTGGCGGGGGACCTGCAGGCTTGAGTGCTGCACTTGTACTAGGCAGAGCAAGAAAAAGCGTAGTTGTTATTGATGAAGGGCGTCCGCGCAACCGAGTTACTCGCGAAACTCACGGTTTTCTTACCAGAGACGGCATTAGTCCAGGCGAGTTTCGACGAGTCGCAAAGGAGCAGATTAGCGCATATCCTACGGTTCGTTTTGTAGAGGATGCTGCAGTGTCGATCACTGGAACCGATGGCCATTTTCAAATTACGACTGCACAAGGACAAATCTATCATAGCAAAAAGCTGCTATTTGCAGCAGGAATGAAAGACCTCCCTCTCGATATTAATGGACTGTCTGAAGTATATGGCAAAAGCGCCTTCGTCTGCCCTTATTGTGATGGCTGGGAATTAAGAGACCAACCGCTTGTCTTGATTGTCAAAGGCGATAGAGCGCTGCACTCTGCCAAAATGCTGTCGGGTTGGACAAGCCAAATTACCATTTGCACCGATGGTCCTGATGAATGGACCGATGAGCAGCGTGAGGAGCTTAAGCTGCATAACGTTCCTACCTTTAACTCACCTATCCTGCGTATTGATTCTAGCGATGGCATGGTGAAGCAAATTGTGCTGGAGGACGGTACCATTGTTCCGTGTACAGGAATTTTCTTTGCACCAAAGCTTGCTGCAGGCTCAGACTTGCCGCAAACATTAGGCTGCAAGGTCACTGAAGCAGGGACTGTTGTTGTTGATATGTTTGGGAAAACAAACATTCCAGGTATTTATGGCGCTGGTGATGCAGCGACGGAGATGTATCAAGCCATTACGGCGGCTTCGATGGGATCCTTGGCTGCTGTAGGCATTAACAGCGAGCTGCTTGCAGAGGCTTGGAACAGCCGAGTTTAATTTCATAAATAAAAGCAGCCTCGGCTATTTATAAGCCTGGCTGCTTTTTTTGGTGTTTGTGTACACGCTGTCTATTGCGTTTATTCGTTTGCTTTCGCTTCGGCAAGCGCCGAGATAAGCTCCTGCTGAATGTGGCCATTAGACGCAACGATATTGCGTGTTCCCAATTCGTAAGGCTTGCCAACTGTACTCGTCACAATACCTCCCGATTCCTGAACGAGCAGCGAGCCGGCAGCCAGATCCCAGCTATTCAGTCCAATCTCCCAAAACCCGCTCAAGCGTCCTGCCGCCACATAGGCCATATGCATAGCAGCAGAGCCTGCTATACGGAGATTGCGAACCTGCGGGGCTACTGCTTGAATGCCTTTCAAATTTAGAGGCAGCGCATAATGATGGTCGGCCGGAAGACCTGTTGCAACCAAGCTGCCGCGCAGCGTATCCTCCTTGGATACCTGCATCCGTTTTCCATGCACGTATGCTCCCTTGCCTTTTTCGGCTACAAACAATTCATCCTTCATCGGGTCATAGACCACGCCGACGATAACCTCGCCGTTATGCGCCAAGGCAATGGATACACAGAAAAAAGGAAATCCGTGAACAAAGTTCGTTGTGCCATCAATAGGATCAACAATCCATAAATATTCAGCGTCACGGATGTTCTCCAGCGCGCGCGTTGACGCTTCCGGCCCAGGCTCTACGCCTTCCTCTCCCAAAAACGAATGATGGGGAAAATGAGTCATCACTAGATTTTTTATTAAACGCTCGGAACCTTTATCAATTTCCGTAACAAGATCATGCGAGGAATACTTTATATCAAGGCTTGCAAAGTTGCCAAGCTTCGTCTTAATCCATTCTCCTGCTTTCGACGCACAATTAATTGCGACAGCAGTAAAGCTTTTACCGCCAACGACGGAAGTACTGTTCTGATCATTCACGATCCATCACTCTTCCCTCTATGTAAATTCACGAACATTTCTATCCATGTTAAGGTCTACTACGTTTGATGCTTTTACCAAGTTTCGCATGATTACTCCAACCATATCAAAATGAACGCAAGCCTTCAATGATTAATTGACCAGCAAGCAGAAGAAGCGTCACTCTAAGCAGCCAAAGCAAGCCCTTGCCGCTCATTTTCACAGCAATTGCCGCACCCAGCTTTCCGCCGATCCAAGCTCCAGGCACTAATGCAAGCACGAGCAGCCAATCTGTTTCACCAAGATAAACGTGCATGCCGCTCCCTAGAATGGATGATAAAAAAATAACGAACATTGACGTTGCAGTCGCCATATGAGGCGGAAAACGAAATAACAGCACCATAAGGGGGACAAACAGCGACCCGCCTCCGATTCCAAATAAGCCAGACATGAGACCTACGCCAAAACCGATACCGAGTGCAGGAATAATACCATAGCTGTACGTATGCACCTCGCCTGATGCATCGGTCATCGTTCGAACGATTGGCCACTGCTTCGTAAACGGTTTCATGTAGTCACGAGCAATTAATAATGATGCCATCAGCAGCATGAAAATACCAAATACAAGCTGGAATACGCCTGCAGGCAGCTTTCCTGTAAGCGCGGAGCCAATCATTGCTGCAGGCCCGCTGGTCACAAAAAATATCCAGCCGCTGCGGAAATCAACGATTTTGCGTTTGGCATAGCTCAGCGTAGATGCAAGTGCCGTAACGACTAATACCGTTAATGATATGCCAACTGCTGTTGCATGTCCAATCGCTTCTCCCATTAATGTGGGACCAATGAGCATTAAGACAGGAACGATAATGATACCGCCGCCAAGTCCAACGATACTGCCAAACATCGCTGCTACAACGCCAAGAAGCACAAGAAGTATCCATTCCATGCGAATTCACCTTTTCAGTTACATAATGATGCATCTATTCGAAAGCTTCCGCTATATAATAACACCGCCAAGGCAAGCCCTGACGGTGTTATTTTGCTGCTAATCAGCAGTAATTTCTACGCGGCCGCCATCCAACACCTTGATGCCTTCTGCGCTTGCTTCCAGTTGCCTTAAGTCTTCTATCAGCTTCATCAAAGCCTCGTCCTTGCTTTTGGCTTCAAGCATGCAATCCAAATATTCGGTATTTCTAGCTGCATGACGCAAAAACTGTACAAGCGGCTCCGCTTCCACATAATCTGCATGACCACGCGGGTCAGATAAGCTTTTTGGACTGGAAGCGTGAATTTTGGGAGGGAGCTGGCTTGTACTAGCAAGGCCCAGCCGCTCTCGCTCTTTATCCCATGTTCGAACAATTCGCGGCCATAAATGCTCATATAATTCGTCATCTGAGATGTCGCCTGCATTAACGGCATGATGGTGAATGTCGAGCACCATCGGAACCTCAACCTGCTCAGCTGCCTCTAGCGTTTCCCTAACATTGAACGTTTTATCATCATTTTCAAGCGTAATTCGATGTTTAAAGCGAGGAGACAAGGAGCTGAACTGGCGAACAAAACGTTCACCAGCTACAACCTTGTCTCCATATGCTCCACCGATATGTATATTGCATTTTGTCGCTTCATCAAGCCCCATTGCCTCTAGCATAAGAATATGATTGAGCAAATCCAGCTCTGATTTCGCGAGCACCTCCGGTCTAGGCGTGCTGAACACGCAGAAATGATCCGGATGAAAGGATACTCTTATTCCGTGCTTCTGCACGAACTCGCCAACTTCCTGAAATGCTGGCGCTAGCGCTTCAAATGGATTCCAGTCCAATAAGTCCTCATGAGTAGCAAGGGGTATAAGCTTTGACGAAAAGCGATACATTTGAATGTCGCTGGCTTTGCAATGCTTCAAAATCCGCAGCGTACTGCGCAAATTTTCCTCTGCTATTCTTTCCAGCTTCCGAATCCCTGCCTCGCGGTCGTTCAGCTTCGAGAAGTTTGCAAACGTCATCGTTCTTGAAGGCGATGCATTCTCAACCTGCAAGCTCATAGCGACAAAACCTAATCTGACAATCATCGATTAGGCCCTCTCTCCAAAAAACATTTCAAAAGCAAGCGCCGTTTGAACTTTTGATTCTTCCTCAGTCAATTTTCTCACGAGCTCCATCTCCACTTGTGTCACTTCTTCGCCTTGAAAATTAATTTCGGCGATAGAAGCTAAAATGCGGACAATCGCAATCGCTTCATTGGCTGGTGTATAAGCAATCACCTTTTGGCCAGTTGGAAATACGCGAAAGCCGCTCTTGACCATTTTGCCCCGACCATACTCCAACAATTCATAGAGCTCTTGTTCGGACTTAAATTTGCACACAGAATTAAACTCAGTTGCAAAACCCATATTGTTTCCCTCCTTTCAGTGAAATTTCTACCGTGCCTTCAAAGGACTTTACTACCAAACCTTTAAAGGCTTTTTTCAAAAATTTATAACATTAATATCAACATATCAAACCTTTAAAATATTAATATCAAACCCTTAAATCATTAATATCAAACCCTTAAAAAAATTAATATCAAACCCTTAAACCCTTTTCAAGCTTTTCGAACCCAACCAAACCCTCCCTTCCAAGGGAGGGCCCCAAAGGGTTGCACCCTCTGGACACCCGCAACTGAACTAATCTAAAAGTTACACTGCGCGCGCTTTCCACTTTTGCGGGGGATCGCTTTCGTCCCTGCGGGACACGCTTTACTTTTGGTGCGTTTAAAGAATAAACCTTTAACCCTTTTAAACTTTTTTAACCTTTAGGCTATTCAATCTTAACGAACAATGCAAGCCTTTCGAACTTTCCGAGCTTCCCAAGCTTTTCGAACCCACCCAAACCCTCCCTTCCAAGGGAGGGCCCCGAGGGTTGCACCCTCTGGACACCCGCAACTGAACTAACCTAGAAGTTACACTGCGCGTGCTTTCTACTTTTGCGATGGATCGCTTTCGTCCCTGCGGGACACGCTTTACTTTTGGTGCATTTAATGAACAACTTGTCTATTTTAAGAAGGAAAAAAGATCTTTTACCTGTTTACCTTGGATGCAAAGATAAGGTTACAAGCACCCCAAAGTAAATAATAAAAGAAATTTTTCCCTATATCTTTTTTTCATATGTGTACAGACAGTTATAGAAAGTTAAGAAAGTTATAGAAATTATAACAAGTTAGAGATCGTTAGAAATATATCTTACGATTGTGATGCTTCACCTGTAAAATCTATCCGCTGCTTCTCCGCGTGGCGGGAAAGAGCTAAGGAAATTAAGGTGTCTAACAATTCTTTATATGGAATGCCGGTTTCTTTCCACATAAGTGGATACATACTGATCGGTGTGAAACCTGGCAATGTGTTGACTTCGTTGATAAAAAGCTGATTGTCGCTTTTGCGAAGGAAAAAATCTACGCGTGATAATCCTGAGCCATCAATGGATTGAAATGCACGAACGGCCATTTCGCGAACGGATTCTGTAAGCTCAGGCGACAAATGAGCCGGAATCTGCATAGTCGATTTTCCATCGATGTATTTGGCTTTGTAGTCGTAAAATTCGTTAGAAGGCGCAATCTCGCCAGGTAAGGATGCTTTTGCATCATCATTGCCAAGCACGCTTACTTCGATCTCGCGGGCATCCACGAACTCTTCAACAATAACCTTGCGGTCAAAACGGAACGCATAGTTGATAGCATTAATAAGCTCTTCACGGTTTTTCGCTTTGGATACGCCTACACTAGAACCTAGGTTGGCTGGCTTAATAAAGCATGGATAGCCTAGTGAAACCTCGCATTCCATGATGAAGAAAGATGCGTCTCTTTCCCACTGTGTACGGTTGAAGTACCGGAAAACGCATTGCGGCAAGCCTTCTTGCGCAAATACTTTTTTCATTAGAATCTTGTCCATCCCAACGGCAGAAGCGAGAACACCCGCTCCGACGTAAGGAATGTTCGCCATTTCGAACAGCCCTTGAATGGTACCATCTTCACCAAATGTTCCGTGCAGCAAAGGAAAAATCACATCAATGCGCGGCTCATCGCCAGTAGTTTTTGAGCTTCTATTCAAGCCTTGAAATAATGGAGCAAGAGCAAAGCCATTTTCCTCAGCCTCGTCTGTTGTGTTGCGTAGATCTTCTACACTGCTTGGTCGGTTATGCAAAACGGCTCCCGTTTTCCATTCGCCTTGCTTCGTAATATAAAAAGGCTTGATTTCATATTTGCTGTAGTCAAATTCACCCATTACAGCGTAAGCCGTTTGCAAAGAGACCTCATGCTCTCCCGATTTCCCCCCGTAAACTAAACCTACTCTAACCTTGCTCCCCATGGCATATCCTCCGGTACAATAATTTATAATAGATCTGCAATATGAAAAAAACGATATTTCGTTTGTTCCGTCCATGCATAGGAATCACGATAATCCCAATAACGATGCCTGCTGGAAACGGTATTCGCATTCACTAGCGGCATACCGAACGAGTCAAAAGCAGTTACGATTGTGCTGTGCTGAAAACGATGATCACCATTCCAGTCATACGTAATGACATCCCCAAGCTGCAGCTCATCCGCAGATTGCACGACCTCTGCACGCAAGCCTGAGGTCTTTGAACCAGTTAAATAGTTGGTTATCGCGTTCGATACCGCCCAGCTGTAGCTCCACCATTCACTGCCCTTATTTCGGCCCTTATACCACCAGCCCGTTTCTCTCTTACCAGTATAGTTCATCGGAGCATTGCCTGCAAAGATGCACTGGGACACGTAATTGGTACAATTCACCTCAAATAGCTCATACGCTGGGTTCCCCTCATTCCACCAACGATCCGCATACGCAGCAACCAAATCTCTCCTGTAACGAATACCAGATGGTCTGTGTTTGAATTGCTGTAATAGGTCATAATTTAAGTATGGTGTTGATGGCGAAGATTGTTCGCCAAATAGCTCCGAGTAATCATCGACGGTCATCCAATTGTCTACTGCTGTGCCATAACGCGGTCTTCTTTCCGATATAATTGGCTCAACACGAAGAACATTCCATGAGTGACCAGCGAGCCCTAACCAAAGACGCTCAAATTCAGATCTCTCTTCCATGTAAAAACGCCCAGACTGCTCCATTCTTCTTTTGATGTGGAGACGAATCAACACGGAGACCTCGCTTGATGATTCGTTGACGCGTATGAGCTCTGCTTTTGTTTCGCTTCCTGCTGGAAGCGCGCCTCTAAGCAAATCGCGTTCACGAAGGCGCTCAAGCCTGAATCTTAGGCGATCGCAATGGTCGCGATCCGTAACGTAATCGGTCAGCACAGCCGCATGCTGATTCGCTTCGGCTTGATTGTACAAGCTAATATAGCGATGAACAGCAGCTTTCCAACCTTGCAGTTTTCCTTGCTGAACGTGCGGATCGTAATCAGAGGAACGAAGCAGCGAGTTTAACTTTGACGTTTGTTGTTTTACTGGCTTTTCTTCCTGATTTGCTCTTTTTTGATTTTGCAGTGCTTGATCGCCGAATTCAGCATTTCGCTCCGCTTGCAACCCGGAAGGCGACGGCTGCTTCTGGATGGCATGCGTTACAACTTTCTGCTGCGACTTGCGCTGAGAAGCTGATGGTTTGGATGATGTTTGGTTATGCTTTTGGCCCTGAGTTCCTGGCCCCCGGTTGCCTGTTCGCGGCATAGCAATCCCTCCTTGACCTTATCGTGAGTGCAAGCGTAAACGGCTGCAGCATCTCTTTTGATGAGGCAAACTCGATTGGCGTTGAAATATAAACTTTTGGGATAGGAATCCAACTTAAACGAACTTTCATTTCAATTGTAAAAGGCTGCCGCTTCTCCCTTAATGCTTCATGGCCGCCGTTTCACGATGAAATATAAGTTTTGAGATTAACCTTCTCCTTAGCAATCTTATATTTCAAGCCTATGCTGCTACAGCTTGCCTTTATGGCATGAGAACGTCATCAAGTATTTCGGGCTAAACTTGTCGCTGATTAACTGCTTCATTATATGAGGCACTCTGCCATTTCATGTAACATTCATTGAGGATCATTTTCAATGCCATTTCCAAGCGCATAAAGACATAATTGGACTTTACGGAAGGACTATTTTAACGATATACTATAGATATAGAAATTATGAAATAGTGTTTCACAGAATGAAACTCAGACTACAGTTAAAAGGAGAATGACGATGTCTACACAAAATCATTATTCAGTTCGCACAACGCTTGACGCTGGCGGCAAGTCTTATGCTTACTACCGTCTAGGCGGACTTGAAGAGCAAGGACTAGGCGATATTTCCAAGCTTCCTTTTTCAATTAAAGTATTGCTTGAGGCTGCTGTTCGTCAATTTGATGGACGCGCGATTACCCCTGAACATGTAAAGCAACTTGCTACATGGGCTGACGGACGCGAAGATAAAGAAATTCCTTTCATCCCTGCTCGTATCGTTTTGCAGGATTTCACAGGCGTACCGGTTGTCGTTGACCTTGCTGCAATGCGCGACACTGTGAAAAAAGCAGGCGGAGATCCGAAAAAAATCAACCCGCTCGTACCAGTTGACCTTGTAATTGACCACTCGATCATGGTTGATGCATTTGGTTCACCTGAAGCACTTGAGTACAATACTAAAGTTGAATTTGAGCGCAACGAAGAGCGTTACCGTTTCCTTCKCTGGGCACAAACAGCATTTGATAACTTCCGCGCGGTTCCGCCAGGTACAGGTATCGTTCACCAAGTTAACTTGGAGTACCTTGCATCTGTTGCAGCTACAAAAACAGTTGACGGCGAAACAGTCGTATTCCCTGACTCCCTCGTAGGTACGGATTCCCACACTACGATGATCAACGGTCTAGGCGTAGTTGGCTGGGGCGTTGGCGGTATCGAGGCTGAGGCTGGTATGCTTGGTCAACCGCTTTACTTTGTAATGCCAGAAGTTATCGGCTTCAAATTGACAGGCAAACTTGCAGAAGGTTCAACAGCAACTGACCTTGCGCTTACGGTTACTCAAATTTTGCGTAAAAAAGGCGTTGTTGGTAAATTTGTTGAGTTCTTCGGTCCTGGTCTATCGAACATCAGCCTTGCTGACCGTGCAACAGTTGCCAACATGGCACCAGAATATGGCGCTACAATCGGCTTCTTCCCTGTTGATAACGAAACTCTTAGCTACTTGCGCCAAACTGGCCGCAATGAGGATCTTATTGAGCTTGTTGGCTCTTACTACAAAGCGCAAGACATGTTCCGTACAGACGAGACTCCAGATCCAGTATTCTCGGATGTTGTTGAGCTTGATCTTTCGACAATCGTTCCTTCCCTTGCAGGCCCGAAACGTCCTCAAGACCGCGTAGAGCTTACTGCAATGAAGGAATCCTTCAATAGCATCATCCGCACACCGATTGACAAAGGCGGCTACGGTCTGTCCGATGAGAAAATCGAGCAGTTCGTTACTGTTAACCATAATGACGGCCAAGTTAGCCAAATGGGTACTGGCGCAGTCGTTATCGCAGCTATTACAAGCTGTACGAACACTTCGAACCCAAGCGTAATGGTTGGCGCTGGTCTAGTTGCTAAGAAAGCAGTAGCACTTGGACTTAAGAAACCTGCTTATGTAAAAAGCTCCCTAACACCGGGCTCGCTCGTTGTTACGGAATATTTGACAAAAGCAAACCTAATCGAGCCGCTTGAAGCACTTGGCTTCCACGTTGCTGGTTACGGCTGTGCGACTTGTATCGGTAACTCCGGTCCACTTCCAGACGAAGTAAGCAAAGCGATCATCGACAATGACATGACCGTATCTGCTGTACTTTCCGGTAACCGTAACTTTGAAGGCCGTGTCCATGCACAAGTAAAAGCAAACTATTTGGCTTCTCCGCCACTAGTTATCGCTTATGCGCTTGCTGGAACGACTAACATCGATTTGACAACTGATCCAATCGGTTTCACTGAAGACAACAAGCCTGTATTCCTAAAAGATATTTGGCCAACGTCGCAAGAAATCAACGACGCAATGACAGCTGCGCTTAACCCGCAAATGTTCCGTGACAAATACGAAAACGTATTTACACAAAATGAGCGTTGGAACGCAATTTCGGTACCAAAGGGCGAAAGCTACGAGTGGGATGCAAAATCAACTTACATCCAAAACCCGCCGTTCTTCGAAAACCTAAGCTCCGAGCTTTCTGATATCAAAGATATCCATACAGCAAACGTACTTGCTCTTATGGGCGATTCCGTAACAACGGATCATATCTCACCTGCTGGTAACATCACAGTTAACAGCCCAGGCGGTCAATACTTGATCGAAAACGGCGTTAAACGCGAAGACTTCAACTCTTACGGCTCGCGTCGTGGTAACCATGAAGTTATGATGCGCGGTACGTTTGCGAACATTCGTATTCGTAACCAAGTGGCTCCAGGTACAGAGGGCGGCGTAACGACTTACCTTCCAACGGATGAAGTAATGTCGATCTACGATGCATCGATGAAATATCAAAACGAAGGCAAAAACCTTGTCGTTCTTGCTGGTAAAGAGTACGGTACTGGTAGCTCGCGTGACTGGGCTGCAAAAGGTACATTCCTACTAGGCGTCAAAGCTGTTATCGCTGAAAGCTTCGAGCGTATTCACCGCTCCAATCTGGTTGGTATGGGCGTATTGCCACTCYAATTCCCAGAAGGTCAAGGCTGGAAGACGCTTAACATCACTGGCCGCGAAACATTCGACATCGTTGGCTTGTCAAATGACGTTACCCCAGGTTCGCAAGTTACCGTTACGGCTACTCGCGAAGACGGCACGACATTCGACTTCCCAGCAATTGTACGTCTTGACTCGGTAGTTGACGTTGATTACTATCGCAACGGCGGTATCCTGCAAACTGTACTTCGTCAAATGATCGCTAACATGTAATAATCTGCGCATATCCTGCGCCGTATCAAAAAGAGCTTTGCCGATTCGTCGGCAAAGCTCTTTTTTCGTTTGTTATTAAGCAATGGCGTTGTTACTTGCTTCTTATTATTTGTTTCATGTTATGTTTTACGTGTTACCTGTCACTGTACGCTGGAACAATTTCCGCGGCCTATGCTTGGCTCGTGGCTCCAGTACCTCCAAACATGCTCAATCAATCATTATGAGTTTAAGCATGATTGCACAGCCAACACCTTAGTCATGCTCCCCTCCGAGAGCAGGCGCGCCGCTAAATCATCAGTCTTAGTCACGCTTGTAGTGTCATTGCCTCACTTTATCGCACAAAAACTTCATCTATCCGACATAGGAGCACAGCCACGCTCCCCTCCCAGGGCAGGCGCGCAGCTACAACAATCACATTAGTCCTCAACTGTACTTCAAGAGTCATTGCTTCACTTTATCGCACAAGGCCTCATCTAACGGACATAGGATCCGTTATTTACTACAAATAACGTCCACAACAAATTTAACGGACATACGATCCGCTAATTGTCCTATTTCGAGCATAAACCTACCTTTTGTAGCCCAATAGCGTACCCTATGTCCGTAAGCCTCCCCAAAAAGGGGGATTCGAAGCAAATAACGTATCTGATGTCCGTTACAGCAAGTTTGGTTACTCAAGCTCCTAATTCCAACCTTCTTTTACTTCCAACGCTCACTATAATTATGAACTAAATTACAGTCAGCATTCTAGCCACGCTCCCCCACCCAAAGCAGGCGCGTAGTTATCACGTTAGTCCTGTAATTTGAGTTTGAGACCAAATTAAAGCCAACACCCTGCCACGATCCACCACCCGGAGCAGGCACGTAACTATCACAATCTCATTAGTCCGCAACTGCTCTTGAGTGCCATAGCTTCGCTATTATCGCATAATGCTCATCTTAACGGACATRGGATCCGTTATTTATTACAATTAACGTCCACAAGATGACGTACAATAGTTTGTGTACCAAGTTTTGGAGTCTATTCAAAACACAAAAAAGTAGGGTATCCTCGGGATTGCTGAGATCACCAAGAAGGAGCCCTACTCGATGAATACTATACCCGAAAATGCATTCAATGATCTACTTGAAAATACTGTTACAAAGCTGCTACAAGAAAAATTAGAGCTGCTTTTGCGAGAAGAGATTAAAAATTACATGAAAGTGGAGCAGCCCCACTTGCGCAATACTCGTAATGGTAACTACAAACGAACGTTCCAAACGAGATACGGAACAATCAACGAACTTCATGTGCCACGAGATCGCAAAGGATCATTTCAAACACGTTTATTTCAGCCCTATCAGCGTAGGGAAGGCTGGCTGGAAGAAGCCATTATTCACATGTACAAAGGCGGAATGAGCACAAGAGAAGTCGCTAAATTCGTAGAGAGCATGTTTGGAACACACTACTCGCCGACAACCATTAGTAATATTACTCAAACGGTTATGGAAGACATTGAACAGTGGCAGAATCGTCCGCTAGAGAAGCGTTACTCCGTTATCTATTTAGATGGTCTCTATGTCAAACTCAAGCGCAACACGGTCAGCAGTGAGGCCGTTTATTTAGTCATGGGAATTGACGAGAACGGAACTCGCCAAATTCTAGGTTTTTATGTCGGTGGACACGAAAGCTCTAATGGCTGGCGAGAAGTGCTTAAAGACCTGAAGCAACGTGGTGCAACGGATGTGCTCCTCGGGGTCTTTGACGGTTTACCAGGCTTGGAAGAAGCGTTTCGCGAAATTTACCCTAAAGCCGACGTCCAGCATTGCGTCGTTCATAAGGTACGAGCTACTTTTCCAAAAATTCGTGTGTCGGATAAAACCGAGTTTCTGGAAGATTTAAAGCAAGTATACACGGCAATTGATGGAGACGTCGCACGCGCTGTATTTGAGAATTTTAAAGGGAAATGGAGCAAGCAGTACCCTAAAGAGGTGAAATCCTGGGAAGTGCAGCTCCCAACGCTTTTAACTTTTTACAAATACCCAACGTTGACATGGCCCGCCATCTACACAACCAATCCGATTGAACGTATGAATAAGGAACTTCGTAAACGTTTGAAGCCTATGAATAGCCTAACGAATATTGAAGCTGCGGAGAAGATTATTTACTTACAAGCACTCGACTACAATGAAAAATGGTGTGGCAGAGCCATACGCGGGTTTGTAGATGCCGATACAAAGGCTTCATTTGAAGAGATGTACACCAAGCGATATGGAAAAGCCTTACCCGAACAACCAATAATGATCTAATGTTCCGATGGATAATCTTACTACACAAACTTCTTGACGCTACCGTCCACAACAAATTTAACGGACATACGTACCGCTATTTGTCCCATTTCGAGCATAAACCTACCTTTTTAAGCCCAATAGCGTACCTTATGTCCGTTAGCTACCCCAAAAGTAAGGAAAAGGAGCAAATAGCGTATCTGATGTCCGTTACCTTCTCTAAAAAGTAAAACACAGGAGCATCCGCTCCATCCGATTTGATGACTCAATTCTGCAATTCATAAGCTACAATCTCGCTTGGAGCATAAATACTAGTTTAAAACCTAGATGCAGCAACCGCTCGCTAAGCAACATCCCAGCAATGGCGTAGCTTAAACGGGATACACTACCCAACGCCCCTAATGTGTTTAAACAAAAACAGCAGGCTCGAGGATCACCTCATGCCTGCTGTTTCTTTTATGACTATAGAATCATCGTACCCATCCGTTTGGCGGACTCCATCATGACCGGGGCGTATTCCCTCATCGTGTCCATGGTCATCCTGCTGGCAGGACCCGACACGGATAATGCAGCAGCGAGCTTGCCGGTACGGTTAAAGATAGGCGCAGAAAGCGCCGCTGCTCCCGGTTCCCGTTCCTCGAAGCTTGTGGCATATCCCTGCATACAAATCTCTTCGAGCTGCTGCTTGTATTGATCCAAATCCAGAGAGTACAGCCAAGCTGGATCTCCAAAAATGCTTTCCTGTACGATCGGATCTGAATAAGCGATCAGCACCTTGCTCGATGCGCCAGCATAAAGCGGCAGTCTCACGCCTACAGGCGCTACCCGCCTAACGGGTTGATTGCTTTGCACGGCTTGCATACGAATCCGCTCAGAGCCGTCTCTTACGTATATGCTAACGGTCTCGCCCAGCTGGTCGCGTAAACGCTCCATCTCAGGCAGCCATATTGTTGCTTGATCATCTGAACGTGATAAATGGGCTGACAGCTCCCACATTTTTAAACCCAAATGATATCGGTCTGTCGAGCGATCGCGCTCGATGAAGCCTTTCTCTTCGAGCGTGGCGAGCATCCGGTGCACCGTGCTTTTGTGCAGGCCAACCTGTTCGGCAATCTCAGTCATTGCCCAGTCTGTTTTTGAAATAAAACACAGCAATATATCAAGCGCCCGATCCACTGCTCGAACCGTCGATTTTCCATCTTCCATGCAGCCACAGCTCCCTCTCCAAAAGTTTCATCCAATGAAACCGATTCTCATTCAGTATAACTCATCGCTTCCATTATCGTAAAGAACAGTTGTTTACATTACAGTAATATTACAAATGATTAACATTACCTCGACAACAATTGACAGGCTTATAGGACCGGACTACGATAAAAGTACTAGATAAGAAAAGCGCTTACAACGATCCGATATATGAGTCTAATGGACGGTTACTTACAGAGGGAGGACAACGACATGAGCACGACTATAATGACACCCTTGCCACTTGAAGGCGGATTTCCAAAAAACCTTCATCCCTTCCCGCTTGGCGATTCGGATAACCTGTCCCAATTGCGCAAAACCAAAAGCCGCAGCAAGCATTTGCTGGTTGCTTCCATTGCTTCCCTTACGGCAATGTGTTTGATTGCTGTCATTATTTTTCATGGCTATGTCGCATGGATGCTTGCATACCCTTATGTAGCCCCACTCTCCTCTAATCCGCAAGCGGCTATCGGCCTAGATTACGAGGATGTCATTTTCCCTAGCAAAAGCGGAAATACGACGGTCAGCGGCTGGTTCATTCCTGCTGAGAGTGATGCAAGCGAAGCGGCTCCTTCAGCACGAACTGTTGTTTTCAGCCACGGTTATGGCGCTAATCGCGAAGAATCATGGGTACCGATGTATGAGCTCTCGAAGCTGCTGCACGGTTTAAACTATAATATATTGTTGTTTGACTACGGCTATGCATCTAAGGAGTACAAAGCTCCGGCCACTGGCGGCCTTGAGGAGTCACAACAGCTGCTTGCTGCAGTAGATTATGCAAAATCACGCGGAGCGGAGGACATCGTCGTCTGGGGCTTCTCAATGGGTGCAGGAACGGCACTGCAAGCAGGACTGCAGACCGATGACATTGATGCCATGATACTCGACAGTCTTTTCATCCCGAGCCCCGAGGCATTATTTGATAACTTGAATCAATTTGTTTCATTGCCGCAGTTCTCTTTGCCGCTTATTGAATCGATGATCCCCCTTTGGACGGGTACAAGCTTTGGATCTATTCCGGCAAGCGAGGTTTTATCTAACGTTTACGATATCCCGTTATTTATCATCCACGGCACAGAAGATTCAAAGGCGCCTTACCAAACCGCAGAAGCTATTGCTGAAGGGCAAGGCAACGTTCTATCTCGCTCTTGGATCGTTCCCGAAGGCAAGCACGAATTGCTGTTCCAAGTTCATCCGAGCGAATATATCCAAAGAGCAGCCCTATTTCTAAGCCAAGTCGATCAACAGCTCCAAGCAGAACGAACATAATAATGAAGCACGACATAAGCCCGCTTACGAGCGAATACATCTAACATAGATGCATTTGTTGCGAAAAAGGGAGGCGATGGTCGTGCTTTTYGTTTATGGAACGCTCATGCCCGTTCGCGTAATGGAATTAGTTAGACATTGGAAGCTGCAAGAGAAAGAGCATATCGCTGTTATTTTGCAGGCAGCGCCTGAGATGGAACGCCAGTATGTTCAGCTTCTCCAAGCATGGGAGCCTGTTTTCTCCAATACCGCTCAATATACTAATCAATGGCTGGATGAATGGCTTCCCATTCCGTCACGCTTGCCATCCTATATGGAACAAACGATTGAAGCGGTTGTAGAGACATCTCTTGAACAATCAAGAACGTATGTCGATCAACTCAGGCAGCTAACCGAGCGCACCGCGTCGGCYTCTTCTGATGTTACCAAATCCGTCATCTCTCACGCCATTCGTGAATCCAACTATTATATCGGCTTAATGAGCTCCTATCGACAAAAGGTAACCAGCTCAGGCAATAATCAGCACCGTACAATTGTCCAGCAAGTCCCCATCGGGGGACATACACTGCCTCCTCTGCCCTATGCTTACAGTGCCCTCGAGCCTTATATCGATGAGCATACGATGCGAATCCATCATGATATACACCATCAGTCCTATGTCGATGGTCTAAATGAAGCGGAATTGCAGCTCAAAATCGCACGCGAGACGAATCAATTTGAGCTGGTTAAGCATTGGGAGCGAGAGCTTGCTTTTAACGGTGCCGGCCACTACTTACATACTCTATTCTGGAGCATCATGACGCCCTATGGTGGTGGTGAACCGATAGGAGCTCTCAGCCAGCAAATCCGAAATGATTTTGGCAGCTTCTCCGCCTTTAAGAATCAATTCAGCAAGGCAGCGGCGAAGGTGGAGGGAAGCGGCTGGGCGATTCTAGTTTGGAGTCCACGCAGCAGCCGGCTTGAAATATTAACCGCAGAGAAACATCAGAATTTATCACAATGGGATGTTGTGCCTTTGTTGGCCTTGGATGTGTGGGAGCACGCCTATTATTTAAAACATCAAAACAAACGGCCTGAGTATATTCAAGATTGGTGGAATATCGTGAATTGGACGTTCGTTAGTGATCGATTTGAAGAAGCTCGAAAGCTCGTATGGGTGCCATTTTAATCTATTTAGCAAAAAAAGCCCGACACGGGAGCTGGGGACTAAACTGACCCCGGTTCACTGTCGGACTTTTTCAAAATATAAGAAAGCATATCATTTTCTCATACTTATCTTATATTTCTCCGTCAAAGCTGCTTCAGCGTCTAAGGACGCCGAAGGCGTTTTTGCTTGAAATATAAGAAAGTATATCATTTTCTCATACTTATCATATATTTCACCGTCAAAGCTGCTTCAGCGTCTAAGGACGCCGAAGGCGTTTTTGCTTGAAATATAAGAAAATATATCATTTTCTCATACTTATCTTATATTTCACCGTCAAAGCTGCTTCAGCATCCAAAGGACGCCGAAGGCGTTTTTGCTTGTTTATATCGTCTATTGCTTTAATAATGTCAAAAACTCGGAGCGAAGCGCAGGATTACTGCGGAAGTCGCCTCTTACCGCCGACGTTACGGTCATGCTGCCAGGCTTCTTCACCCCGCGTGAGCACATGCACAAATGCTCGCCTTCCACGACGACCATGACGCCATGCGGCTGCAGCTCCTCAGTAAGGATATCCGCAATTTGTGATGTAATCCGCTCTTGCACCTGCAGGCGGCGAGTAATCGCCTCTACGAGTCTAGCAAGCTTGCTAAGACCAGCGATTTTGCCGCTAGGAATGTAGCCAATGTGCGCTTTTCCGAAAAACGGCGCCATATGATGCTCGCACTGGCTGTAATAAACGATATCTTTTACAATGACAAGCTCTTCATGCTGCTCATCGAACGTAACGCCCAGCACCTCACGAGGATCAACCTCATATCCGGCAAAAATCTCCTCATACATTCGAGTCACACGAGCGGGTGTTTCCAGCAAGCCTTCACGCTCTACATCTTCACCGACAAGTTTTAATATTTCTCTTATGTGATGTTCAATTTGCTCCCGGTTGCTCGAAACACTCGAATTGACGTAATCTTTCTTTCCCGCCATTTCTGAACTCTCCTTCCGGTCCCCCCGCGTCTTTCTTTATCTGCGAGGCATCTTTTGGTTTTTCATCATGTGCTGCGCTTTTTGCATTTGCTGCTTATTCAGATTGTAGCCCATTTGCTTCGCCATCTTCTGAATCATTTCTGGATCATTTTGCATTTTCTCAAGCTGCTTCCGCAGATAGAATACGCCTACAAAAAAGCCCCCAACAGCTCCTGCAATTAAAGTTACAATTGGTACAACAATGTTCACCCACGACATACCTTTCACCTGACCCTTTCCAAATCTCCTGCTGTGTATAATGTTCCCATGATAGCATGTTCACCTCTTGTTCGCAATGAACATGCTGACGCTCCGCTTAACCTTTTTGTGACAATTTTTGATGCTCTTATTTCGCACTCTTTTCCAGATTAAGCAGCGCGATTTTATTAGGAAGACCTCCGCCATAACCAATCATTTGGCCGCTTGCCCCAATCACGCGATGACAAGGCACGATGATCGAGACAGGGTTGCGATTGTTCGCTCCACCTACGGCACGCATAGCTCCAGGCTGATCCAGCATCACAGCGATATCCTTATAAGTACGCGTTTCCCCATAAGGGATTTGCTGCAAAGCTGCCCACACCTTCTGCTGAAACGGTGTGCCATACATTTGAATAGGCAGATCGAATTGCTGAAGCTCTCCGACAAAATAAAGCGCCAACTGCCTTGCTGCTTCATTCAGCTGTTCATGAGAGGCTGCTTCGACCCGCGTAATATCCGCGCCAACGTGCCCAAATACACGCTTCGTCCACTGCTCTAGTTTCTCTAAAGCCGTATCGTAAGGAGCAAAGTCCAAGTGGCAAATCCCTTTGTCCGTTGCCGTTAACGTCATCGGCCCGATAGGCGAATCGATCTCAGCCGTATAAAGTCGTTCACTCACTTGCGCCACCTGCTTCCAAGTTCTCTTCTGGAATCGTGCTTAATTGGGCAATGGCATTCGCAATCGCCTGCAGTGCTTCCTCGTCCGTTTCCTTCACTGATGCTCCAAGCAAAGCAGACTTTGCCTGCTCGCCGCCAATTCGCGCAAGCGACCATGCAGCTGTTCCGCGGAGCACCGGGCGCGGATCCTGCTCCAGCACCCGGATCAAATCCGGCACTGCGCTAGCCTCTTTAAAGTTGCCGAGCGCGATTACTGCATTGCGCTGAATCGGCTTCTTGCCCCGCCAAGCGGAGGATGTTCGGCCATATCTGGCTTGAAACTCCTTGTTGCCTATCGTTAGAAGCGGAACGAGCAGCGGCTTCACTAATTCCATATCCGGCTGCAGCTCTGGTTGATGCGTCCAGTTTTTGCCGCGGTTTATCGGGCAGACCGTCTGGCAAGTATCGCAGCCATAAAGCCGATTGCCGATTTTTCGCATGAACTCGTCCGATATCATTCCCTTCGTTTGTGTAACAAAGGAGATGCAGCGGCTTGAATTCAATTGCCCCGGTCCAACTAGTGCATCCGTCGGGCAAGCGTCAATACATTTGGTGCAGCTGCCGCAGCTTTCGGTTATCGGTTCATCCGGTTCAAATGGGACATTGGTAATCATCTCTCCAAGGTAAATCCACGAGCCGAGCTCCGGCGATATAATTGCGCAGTTTTTTGCGCTCCAGCCAATGCCTGCACGCTCAGCAACAGCGCGATCCGAC
This sequence comes from Paenibacillus sp. TAF43_2, assembly GCF_052113545.1. Classification (NCBI taxonomy): domain Bacteria; kingdom Bacillati; phylum Bacillota; class Bacilli; order Caryophanales; family Paenibacillaceae; genus Paenibacillus; species Paenibacillus sp. TAF43_2. The sequence goes on along the minus strand of NZ_JBFRDK010000015.1, from coordinate 5,347 downwards.
AATGCGCCGGTATCGACCATGCTTTCCACGCGCAAATCCGGCATCCGCTCCCTTAGCCATGCTTCCAGCTTAGCAAGCCGATCGCGCAGCACTTTATGGTAATCTTCTCCCCAAGCCGAACGTGACATAATGCCCCGCCTTGCACCCGGTTCTGATTTAGGAGGGTCCTTCAGCTTGGATGGATAGGCAATGGCTATTGCAATAATCGACTGCGGATTTTCAAACAACAGCGCTGGATTCGTTCTTTTCTCAATGTCAGGCTCCTCGAAGCCAGACTCTCTTCCGAGCTCGCGGTGCCTAAGCAAAATTTGCTTTAATGATGTGAATGGATTCGCCGAAGCGATCCCTATCTTGTCGATGCCGAGGCTTGGTGCCGCCGCAATCATCTCTTCCTTCAGCTTTGCCCATCTATCTGTCATCATCTATAACCTTTTAATTGCTTCACGAGCCAGCTCGTCACAACGATTATTCCATTCATTATCGCTATGGCCTTTTACCTTTACGTATTCTACTTTATGACGCTGCATAAGCTCCCAAAGCGCTTTCCAAAGCTCTTGGTTCTCAACAGGCTCCTTCTTGCTGTTCTTCCAGCCGTTGCGCAGCCAGCCGTGTATCCAGCCTTTCTGGAAGCAATTCACGACATATGCTGAATCACTATACACCGTCACCTTACAGGGCTCCTTAAGCAGCTTCAACCCTTCGATTACTGCTTGGATTTCCATACGATTGTTCGTCGAGTGTTTCTCTCCACCTGAAATTTCCTTCTGATGAACGCCAAAAAACAGCACCGCTCCCCAGCCGCCCGGCCCCGGATTGCCGGAGCATGCACCGTCCGTATAGATCATAACGTCCTTCATAAGAATCCCTCCTAAAGGTTTGCGAATGCAAACTTACTTCGTAAGCAGGAGCTATTCACACACAAAGTGATTAAAGCGATCTTATCTTTTTGTAAGGCCATAAAATATAATCGGCTCTGCCGCGAATCAGCTCTTCTGGCACCGCGTGAAACGTCCGGCTGTCCAAGCTCGCCCTAGCATGTCGATTATCCCCCATTACAAAATAGTTTCCTTCGCTAATTACTTCAGGCCCGTAGCTCATATCTTCTATTAATGAATCCGTGTAAGGCTCGTCCACTAGCTCGCCGTTACGGTACAATTGTTTATTATGGATTTCGATACGATCACCGGAAACCCCAACGATCCTTTTTACAAGAAACTTTTCCTCGTCTTCCCCCATATCCGGTTCCTTCAGAATAACGACATCACCAACCATCGGCTTGCCGACCAGGTATACAAATTTATTAACAAACAGCCACTCATGCTCCGTTAACGTCGGCTCCATTGAATGACCTTCTACCTTCGAGAGGTTAAATACAAAAAAATGCAGAAGCAGCACCACAGCAAATGCAACAACCAATGTTTTCGACCAATCAAGCAGTTCTGCGAGCCAATTGGAGCGATTGCTTGCAACAGTATGGGCAGATAATCCCGCATCCACACTGATTCCTGCTTTTTCATTACTTGGCTTGCGATTCTGGTCCTCAAGGCTCATTGTTCCACCTCTTCACTTCGTTTCAGCCAATCCTCATAATACTTCAGCACAAGCTGATCCTGAAAAGGCGATTGCCCTTGATCCATCCGCTGCAAAAGCGCATCAAGACCCTCATGCACCTTTTCTTCGACCATTTTCGGATAGTGGTAAGCCGCTTTGTGCATTTCATATTCGTCTTGATCGACGACCGTTCTTCCACCATCAACTGTACGAATAACGTCCAAATCGTAATCGATATAGGTAAGCACATCACCCTGAATGTACAGCGGTGAGGCAATATTGCAATAATAGCGGACGCCTCCGTCCTCTAGCAGAGCCACTACATTGTACCACTGTCCTGGTATAAAAAAGGAGACTGCTGGGACGCGGCTGATCCATATCTTACCATCAGACTCTTGAATCGGCGTTTGGCGGTTTATGAGCACCTTAATGGATTCCGCTTTATGCTGCTCGTCAAGCAGCTCATCAGGCACAAGCCAATTCTGTTGCCATATACGGTGAATGTGACCGTTATGTTTGAAGCTTTTGATGACACAGTGCCGATATGGTTCCATCCCGTTCTCCTCATAAATGTATATAGTAATAAGAAAAGCATATCTGACCGCCAAAAGCAATGGCGATGCAGATATGCCCTGCGTACAACTTACATGCAGTAAAGTTCGCGTTAACCAGCTACAATGCTCAATTTCTGAAAAGATCTGATAAAATCGTTGGCTACATACCCCATCGACTCGTACAGCGGTAAAACTGGCTCGTTGTGCTCGTCCGCGGTAATTAGTATCTTTGTGACACGGCGCTGTTCGAAGCGCTGGCGCAATGCCTGGATAAGCGTTTTACCGATTCCTTTCCGCCTGTGGAGAGGAGATACAGCAATTCGATAATAATAACCTTTGTTATTATCAATCGTACCGATAATCATGCCCACAATTTCGGAATTTTCGACAGCGACTAATACTAAATCACTATCCCATSACAACTGGCGGGCAAAAGCTTCCATCGTTTGTTCGTAGCACTCTTCTGTTAGAACCTCTTCAAGCAGTGCTGTAATTGATCGGTAATCGGACAACTGGAAGGAACGAACATTCATTAAAATTACACCTTCTATACCATGTCATAGTATTGCATTTAAAATATATTACGACAAAATTAAACGAAATCCTGCTTCAATCTTTAATATTCCTTAAAAAAATTAAAGAAATCATCAATTATCTCATGTAAACGCTTAATATTAAGCGCTTACAACAATTTAATCCATTTATTTCTCTATAAATGCAGTTCTATCTTCCTAATCTGTATATTTTAGCTAGCGTCGAGATACCCTATTTTAGGTTATGTTTGATCGTTTTAGCCCATTCGACTTTTGAAACAATAATGTTGATTTATTCAATCGGATAAGGGATAATGGACATGGATAACTACATATAATTAGGAGGCTGTAAAAAATGGCACATCAACTACCTGCTTTGCCGTACGCGCACAACGCACTTGAGCCGCATATCGATGCGACTACAATGGAAATTCACCACGGCCGTCACCATAACGCTTACGTGACTAACCTTAACGCTGCTTTGGAGTCCGCTCCAGAATTGCAAAGCAAATCAATCGAAGATTTGATCTCCGATCTTGCTAGCGTTCCTGAAGCAATCCGTACTGCTGTTCGCAACAACGGCGGCGGACATGCTAACCACAGCTTGTTCTGGGAAACAATCGCTCCAAACGCTGGCGGAGCACCTACTGGCGCTCTTGCAGCAGCAATTGAAAGCGAGCTAGGCGGCTTTGAAGCTTTCAAAGCTGACTTCGCAAAAGCAGCAACAACACGTTTCGGCAGCGGCTGGGCATTCCTAGCAGTTGCAAACGGTAAATTGAAAGTATACAGCTTGCCAAACCAAGACAGCCCGATCATGGAAGGCGAAACGCCAATCCTAGGTCTTGATGTATGGGAGCACGCTTACTACCTGAACTACCAAAACAAACGCCCTGATTACATCGCAGCGTTCTGGAACGTAGTTAACTGGGATGAAGTTGGCAAACGTTACGAAGCAGCTGTTAAATAATATTGTTTTTCCAAACCGGCGCTTGCCTCTTTAATGAGGCAAACGCCGGTTTTTTTTATTTTTTTTGGTGCGTATAAGGTTGCTGGGTGTTGGAGTGCAAAGTTGCTTAAGTGCAGAGAAAAGAGTGGAATGTTTACAATGTGCATAAGGCGCGGGTGTTGGAGTTGGGTTACGATGCTGCTGCTGATGAGCTTAGGGTGCAGGAAGTTGAAGTACAACTTTGCCTATCTGCTAAGGTTCAGGGAGTTGAATTGTAACACTGACAATGCTCCTATGGTGTTGGGAGTTGAAGCACAACTCTGACAAGGTGCTTATGATACAGGGAGTTGAAGCACAACTCAACAATTTGCTTATGATACTCGTTAATTGCCGGCGTATTTTACTAATCCAACAAGCGTATGATTTCTTTTGCGTAAGTGTCCCAAGCTTTGTTATCGGTGTTGATTTCTAGAGTAGGAATGACTGAGCTTGCTGCTGCTTTTCGCAGTTTCAATTGAGTTGCTAGCAGTTCATCTGCTGCTGCTTTAATTTCTTCACTACTCTTACTCAACCATTCATCAGGCGTGCGGCTTTGAATTCTTAGTTCGGCTATTTCCGGAGATATCGTTAATAAAGCACATTTTGCCCCAAAGTGTAAGAGTTCCTTTTCGATAGCTTCAATTTCATTATTTTTTTTATCAGAATAGGCAACTCTATGATTTAAATGAAACCTTTCTAGTATAAAGAATACACCTCGCGAGCCGCGTGAAGCTCTCCCAAGCTTTGTTGACCATTCATCTAATTGCTTCAGCATAGCAACTCTTTCATTCAACAATTGGAGATGCTCTTCGTGACTTGATGTTATAAACTTACCACGCACGTTGTGCAGCACCTGAGAATAATGCTCGCTTAAAACGATAACACTTCGCTCTGCTGATTCGTCCTGCGCTTGCATTAGCTTTAACGACTTCAATACAGATGTTTTACCCGCATGCGAAAATCCTTCCAAAATAATGCCCCGCAGCTGACTCACCTAACGACCACCTTTTGTAAATATTTTCATACCATTATATAGGGACAGTTTCGCTATAGGCAAATATATACAAAAGATAGACATAGTGAGGCAGAGTGTATTCATTTATTTTCCGACTAGCTTGCCTGTAACTGGATAAAGGTTAGGTTAATCTCATTAGTATCATAGGAGCTTCTACCTTCAATAAAGGTTAGATTGCACTCTCCTTACGGACATAGGTTCCTCTATTTGGCGAAATTTACGCAAATTGAAGTTTTAACGGACATAGGATCCTTTATTTGCTGGAATTAGGGCCAATTGAGCTCATTTTGAGGGTAATAACGTATCCTATGTCCGTTAGTAGGCTAAACTTGCGTTTTAAGACAAAATAGCGGAACTGATGTCCGTTAAAAGCTCAACCAGATTACTAGTTCCCTTTTACTCCCGCCTCATACGCACACTCACCTCGTAGGCATTTGCCGCATACGCTACAGTAGGATAAATGCCTAATTTGCGATGTGAAGGAGTCTGAGTACTCTCATGGAATATACTTATGCTAATAATGTGAATTCTCGTCCAGCTAGCAAGGGCTGCGGTTGTGGCGGACCTCGAATGATCACGCCAACGCCTCAGCAAGGCGGGTTTGGGCCAGAGGGACCCGGCGGCTTTGGGCCGGGSGGACCCGGMGGCTTTGGGCCAGGGGCACCCGGCGGCTTTGGGCCAGGGGCACCCGGCGGCTTTGGRCCAGGGG